>NZ_BAAHXI010000003.1:0-109984 GCF_054656955.1 Deferrisoma palaeochoriense | reverse complement strand
TTGGAATAAGAGGGGCACCGATCCCATGCGAGATGCCGTGATCCTCGCTTGCACCGAGTGCAAGCAGCGGAACTACCATACCGATAAAAACAAGAAGCGCACGACCGGCAAACTCGAAAAGAAAAAATACTGCCGGTTCTGCAACCGCCACACGCTCCACAAAGAGACGAAGTAGGCGGTTTCCGACGCGTGCAAAGAGTGCAGGCCAGTAGCTCGAACTGGTAGAGCACCGGACTCCAAATCCGGGGGTTGGGGGTTCGAATCCCTCCTGGCCTGCCACCTTTTTCTCTGGGGCCTCGGATGATCGAAAAGCTCAAGGTGTTTCTCCGGGAGGCGAAGGTCGAGCTCAAGAAGGTGACCTGGCCGGACCGGAAGGTCACCACGGCCTCCACCGTGGTGGTCCTGGTGGTCACGTTCGTGGTCGGGATCTATCTCGGGGTGGTGGACGCCCTGTTAAACCAGTTGTTCCGGCTCGTGTTGAGCTAGATCCCTTCTGGACGCCGGCCCCTCCGGCGCCGGTTGCTCCCCTTCCTTCCTTTCCCCCACTTTCACACCGCATCGCGAAGGCGTGAGGAAATGGCCAAGCAGTGGTTTGTCGTGCAAACCTATTCCGGTTACGAGAACCGTGTGAAGGCGGCGCTCGAGCAGCGGATCCGCGAGCACGGTATGGAGGACCGGTTTGGCCAGATTCTCGTGCCCTCGGAGAAGGTGGTGGAGGTGGTGAAGGGGGAGAAGCGCACCACCTCCCGGAAGTTCTTCCCGGGATACATCCTGGTGCAGATGGAGATGGACACCGACACCTGGTACCTGGTGAAGAACACGCCGAAGGTCTCCGGGTTTGTGGGCGGGGGCGTGAAGCCCACCCCGATCTCCGACGAGGAGGTCGAGAAGATCATCGGGCAGATGGAGGAGGGGCGGGCCCACCCGAAGCCCAAGTACGAGTTCAGCCGTGGCGAGCAGGTCAAGGTGATCGACGGCCCGTTTTCGAACTTCACCGGCGTGGTGGAGGACGTAAACCCCGACAAGGGGAAACTCCGGGTGCTCGTGAGTATCTTTGGCCGCTCGACCCCGGTGGAACTGGAGTTCTTCCAGGTGGAGAAGACCTGAGGGAGGCCCGCCCCGGGGCGGGCCGCTAGGCGGGGACCACGGGGGTCCCCCCACACCTCTGGAAAGGAGCATCCGTCATGGCGAAGAAGGTCGCAGCGATCATCAAGCTGCAGATCCCGGCGGGCCAAGCGAACCCGTCCCCTCCGGTGGGGCCGGCGCTGGGCCAGCATGGGGTCAACATCATGGAGTTCTGCAAGGCGTTCAACGCCAAGACGAAGGACGGCAACGGCATCATCACGCCCGTGGAAATCACGGTCTATGCCGACCGCTCGTTCACCTTCGTCACGAAGACCCCTCCGGCCGCCGTGCTCCTGAAGATGGCGGCGGGCATCGAGAAAGGCTCCGGGGAGCCCAACAAGAAGAAGGTGGGCAAGGTGACCCGGGAGCAGGTCCGCAAGATCGCGGAGCAGAAGATGCCCGATCTGAACACCACCGACATCGAGGCGGCGATCCGCACCATCGAGGGGGCGGCGCGAAGCATGGGCCTCGAGGTCGTGGACTAGGCGGCGGAGGGAGCGGACGATGGCGCGCAAAGGAAAGAAGTACTTGGAGGCCCGGTCCAAGGTAGACCGGTTGAAGCTGTACGATCTCGACGAGGCCCTGGCGCTGCTGCCCCAGATCTCGTACGCCAAGTTCGACGAAAGCGTCGACCTGGCCGTGCGCCTGGGAGTGAACCCGGCCCACGCCGACCAGATGGTGCGGGGCACGGTGGTGCTGCCCCACGGAACCGGCAAGGGCGTGCGGGTGCTGGTGTTCGCCAAGGGCGACAAGGCCAAGGAGGCCGAGGAGGCCGGCGCCGACTTCGTGGGCGCCGAGGATCTGGCCGAGAAGATCCAGGAGGGGTGGCTCGAGTTCGATAAGGCGGTGGCCACGCCCGACATGATGGGGGTGGTGGGCCGCCTGGGCCGGATTCTGGGGCCCCGGGGCCTCATGCCCAACCCGAAGAGCGGCACCGTGACCTTCGACGTGGCCCAGGCCGTGAAGGAACTCAAGGCGGGCCGGGTCGAGTACCGGGTGGACAAGTACGGTAACGTCCACGTGCCGGTGGGCCGCAAGTCGTTCTCCCCCGAGCAACTCAAGGAGAACGTGGCCGCCGTGATCGAGAGCCTGATCCGGGCCAAGCCCGCCTCGGCCAAGGGGGCCTACATCCGGGGGGTGGCGATCGCCACCACCATGAGCCCCGGGATCAAGCTCGACCCGGTGCAGTTCCGGGCCTGAGGACCGTGAATCGCAAATCGTGAATCGTCGGGGCCGGGTCCGACCGGTGACTGACGACCGACGACCGAAGTTTCGTGTTGGCCTTCCGGGCCGTACGAAGACCGCAGGCGCCCGGCCGCGGCCGGGCTTAATCTCCTGCCGAGTCGGCTTCTCGGAGGGATGGGGTGAACGACCCCCTCTCCACACGGCCGGAAGATGGGAAACCGTCCACCGTAACCGCAGTCGAGAGAAAGGGGGTCGAGGGAGACGTGAATAAGACACAGAAGCAGGAAGCCGTCCAAGAACTCAGGGAGATGTTCGAGAAGGCCCAGGGCATCGTCGTGAGCGAGTTCCGCGGGCTCACGGTGGCCCAGGCCAACGCCCTGCGCCGGGGCTTGGAGAAGGAGGGTGCCGGCCACAAGGTGGTCAAGAACACCCTGGCCCGGATCGCGGTGCAGGGGACCCCGTACGAACCCCTCGTGGACGAGTTTGTGGGGCCCACGGCCGTGAGCTTCACCTTTGGCGACCCGGTGGCGCTCGCCAAGGCCGTGGTGGATTTCGCCAAGGCGAACCCCCAGATCACGATCCGCAGCGGGGGGCTGCCCGGGCGGGCGATCACCGCGGCCGAGGTCGAGGCGCTCGCCAAGCTCCCCAGCCGGGAGCAACTCCTCGGGCAGTTCGTGGGGGTGCTGGCCGGGCCCATCCGGGGGCTCCTGGGCGTCCTTTCGGGCGTGCCGCGCGGGTTCGTGCAGGTGCTCAGCCAGATCCAGAAGCAGAAGGAGGCGGCCTAGCCGCCACGTTTCCACCCCATCCCTAAAAACCGAGAACGTGGAGGGTACCAAATGGCAATCACCAAGGAAGACGTGATCCAGTTCATTGAGAACATGACGGTGCTCGAGCTCGCCGAGCTCGTCAAGGAGCTCGAGGAGAAGTTCGGCGTGAGCGCCGCCGCCCCCGTGGCCGTGGCCGCCATGCCCGCGGCCGGCGGCGAGGCTGCCGCGGCCGCCGAGGAAAAGACCGAGTTCGACGTGAAGCTGACCGAGGCCGGCAGCCAGAAGATCCAGGTGATCAAGGTGATCCGGGCCATCACGGGCCTCGGCCTCAAGGAGGCCAAGGAACTCGTGGACGGCGCGCCCTCCGTGGTCAAGGAGGGGGTCAGCAAGGAAGAGGCCGAGGACATCAAGAAGAAGATCGAGGAAGTTGGGGGCAAGGTCGAGATCGCCTAACGGCGACGTTCCGAGAAGAACAACACCCTGTGGACCCCCAATGGGGGCGCGCGGGGGGCGTGTGCCCTCCGCGTGCCCCGTTTCGTTTTTGACCATCCCCTGACTCTCTCGCTCGTTTTCTCCTGCCCTGGATCGTACGGCGGGCGCGAGGCCCGCGAACCATCCTGCCGTGTGAAGGAGACGGAACCCCATGGCGTACTCCGTAGCCGACAACCAAAGGCTTCGTAGGAAGTTCAACAAGATCGAGACCGTGGTCGGGATCCCGAACCTGATCGAGGTACAGCGGGAGTCCTACGCCCGGTTCCTACAGGCCGACGTGCCCGCTGAGGAGCGGCGCAACGTGGGGCTGCAGCGGGTGTTCCAGAGCGTGTTCCCCATCAAGGATTTCGCGGAGACGGCCTCGCTCGAGTTCGTGAAGTACGAGCTCGGGGAGCCGACCCACTCGGTGAAGGAGTGCCTTCAGCGGGGGATGACCTACGCGCGGCCGCTGAAGATCACGGTGCGGCTGGTGGCCTGGGACGTGGACGAGTCCACGGGCACCCGGAGCATCCGGGACGTGAAGGAGCAGGAGGTCTATTTTGGCGAGATCCCGATGATGACCGAGAACGGGACGTTCATCATCAACGGGACCGAGCGGGTGATCGTGAACCAGCTCCACCGGTCACCGGGCGTCTTCTTCAGCCACGACGAGGGCAAGAAGCACGCGAGCGGGAAGATCCTCTACTCGGCCCGCATCATCCCGTCGCGGGGTTCGTGGCTCGATTTCGAGTTCAACCACAAGGACCTCGTGTTCGTGCGGATCGACCGGCGCCGCAAACTCCACGCCACGGTGCTCCTGAAGGCCCTGGGGTACACCCACGAGGAGATCCTCGACGCCTTCTACGACAAGGTGAGAATCCGGGTCGACTGGGAGAAGGGCACCGCCGAGAAGGAACTGCGGACCGACCTGCTTTTGGATGCCCGGGCCACCGAGGATCTGGTGGACCCGACCACGGGCAACGTGATCGTGAAGAAGCAGCGGCGGATCAACAAGGGGGCCGTGCGCAAGCTCCAGCGCCTGGGGGTGGAGTACCTTCCGGTGGACCTCGGGGAGATGGAGGAGAGCTACCTGGGGGAGACCTTGCTCGATCCGGAGACCGGAGATCCCATCGCCCGGGCCGGCGATCCGGTGACCCCGGAGCTCCTGGAGCTTCTCAAGGAGAAAGGGATCCGGGAGTTCTCGGTGCTCTTCATCGACAACCTGAAGGTCGGGCCCTACATCCGAAACACCCTGGCCGAGGACCGGGTGCGCGACTCGGAGGAGGCGATCATCGAGATCTACCGGCGGATGCGGCCGGGGGATCCGCCGACGCCCGACACGGCCCGGAAGTTCTTCGAGAACCTCTTTTTCAACCCCGAGCGCTACGAACTTTCGGACGTGGGGCGGATCAAGCTGAACCACAAGCTCAAGCGAAACGAGCCCATCGAGCAGCAGACCCTCACCAAGGGCGACATCCTGGACGTCGTCCGGTACCTGGTGGGCTTGCGGAACGGCCAGGGCAAGGTGGACGACATCGACCACCTGGGGAACCGGCGGGTCCGGAGCGTGGGGGAGCTCCTGGAAAACCGCTACCGAGTGGGTTTGGTGCGCATGGAGCGGGCCGTGAAGGAGCGCATGGCCCTCGGGGAGATCGAGTCGTTCATGCCCCATGACCTGGTGAACTCCAAACCGGTGACCGCGGTGGTCAAGGAGTTCTTCGGGTCGGGGCAGCTCAGCCAGTTCATGGACCAGACGAACCCGCTCTCCGAGACGACCCACAAACGGCGCTTGAGCGCCCTGGGGCCGGGCGGCCTCACCCGGGAGCGGGCCGGGTTCGAGGTGCGAGACGTCCACCCCACCCACTACGGCCGGATCTGCCCCATCGAGACGCCGGAGGGTCCGAACATCGGGCTCATCGTGAGCCTTTCGATCTACGCCCGTGTGAACGAGTTCGGGTTCATCGAGACCCCCTACCGGAAGGTCGTGGACGGCCGGGTCACCGAGGAGATCGTGTACCTCACGGCGCTCGACGAGGAGGAGCATACGATCGCCCAGGCCAACGCGCCCCTGGATGAGGAGGGCCGGTTCACGAACGAGCTTGTGAACGCCCGGCGCAACGGGGAGACCGTGCTCGTGTCGGCGTCCGAGGTGGACCTGATGGACGTCTCCCCCAAGCAGCTTGTGAGCGTAGCGGCGTCCCTGATCCCGTTCCTGGAGCACGACGACGCGAACCGAGCGCTCATGGGCTCCAATATGCAGCGTCAGGCCGTTCCGCTCCTGCGGACCCAGGCGCCCCTGGTGGGCACCGGCATGGAGCGTGTGGTGGCCCGGGACTCCGGGGTCACGGTGGTGTGCCGCCGCGACGGGGTGGTCCAGAGCGTGGACGCCGCCCGGATCGTGGTGCGCTACGAGGAGCCCGAAGGGGAGGCGGGGGTGGACGTGTACACCCTGACGAAGTTCCAGCGCTCCAACCAGAACACCTGCCTCAACCAGAGGCCCATCGTGCGTGCGGGCGACCGGGTCAAGGCCGGCCAGATCCTGGCCGACGGCCCGGCCACGGCCCAGGGCGAGCTGGCCCTGGGGCAGAACGTGCTCGTGGCCTTCATGAGCTGGGGCGGCTACAACTTCGAGGACTCGATCATCGTCTCGGAGCGGCTCATTCAAAAGGACGCGTTCACCTCGATCCACATCGAGGAGTTCGAGTGCGTGGCGCGGGACACCAAGCTCGGCAAGGAGGAGATCACCGCCGACATCCCCAACGTGGGGGACCGCAAGCTCAAGGACCTGGACGAATCGGGCATCGTCCGGATCGGGGCCGAGGTGCGGCCCGGCGACATCCTGGTGGGCAAGGTGACCCCCAAGGGCGAGACCCAGCTCACCCCGGAGGAGAAGCTCCTGCGGGCGATCTTCGGGGAGAAGGCCGGCGACGTCAAAGATACGAGCCTTCGGGTGCCCCCGGGGGTCGAGGGCATCGTGGTGGACGCGAAGGTGTTCAGCCGCAAAGGGGGCGAGGACGGCGAACAGACGGTGGAGGAGCGGGAGGCCGAACGGCTGCGGCGGGACATGGAGGACGAGATCGCGATCCTCCGGAGCGCCACCTTCGCCGCGATCCGGGAGCTCCTGGTGGGCGAGCGGGCCGCCATGGACATCGTGGACCTGGAGGGGAACGTGGTGATCCCCGAAGGGGCCGAGATCACGAACGAGCTTCTGGACCGGGTGCCCCGGGACGCGTGGGGCGAACTTCCCCTCGTGGATGCCCCCGAGAAAGAGGAGCGGATCTTCGACCTGATGGAGAAGCTCGACCAGCAGGTGGCCGAGGTCCGCAAGCGGTTCGAGGAGCGGGTGTCGCGCCTGGAGGAGGGGGATGACCTGCCGCCGGGCGTCATCAAGATGGTCAAGGTTTACGTCGCGATCAAGCGGCGCCTGTCGGTGGGGGACAAGATGGCGGGCCGCCACGGGAACAAGGGCGTCATCTCGACGATCGTGCCGGTGGAGGATATGCCGTACCTCGAGGACGGCACCCCCGTGGACATCATCTTGAACCCCCTGGGCGTGCCCTCCCGGATGAACGTGGGGCAGGTGCTCGAGACCCATTTGGGGTGGGCCGCCCGAGGGCTCGGGGAGCAGATCCAGAAGGTACTGGACACCAAGTACTCCCCCAAGGCCCTGCGCAAGCGCCTCAAGGAGCTTTACGCCGAACCCGAGAGCCAGGAACTCCTCGACCGGGCCTCCGACGAGGTGATTCTCCACATGGCCCGCCAGGCGGCCCGGGAGGGGGTGTACATGGAGAGCCCGGTGTTCGACGGCGCCTCCGAGGACGAGATCTGGAGCCTGCTGGAACAGGCGGACCTGCCGCGGACCGGCCAGACCGTGCTCCACGACGGCAAGACGGGCGAACCCTTCGATCAGCCCACCACCGTGGGCGTGATGTACATGCTGAAACTCCACCACCTGGTGGACGACAAGATCCACGCCCGCTCCATTGGGCCCTACAGCCTGGTGACCCAGCAGCCCCTGGGCGGCAAGGCCCAGTTCGGGGGGCAGCGGCTCGGGGAGATGGAGGTGTGGGCGCTCGAGGCCTACGGCGCGGCCCACACGCTCCAAGAGATGCTCACGGTCAAGTCCGACGACGTGGCGGGCCGGACCCGGATCTACGAGGCCATCGTGAAGGGCAAGCCGATTTTGGAGCCGGGGCTGCCCGAGTCGTTCAACGTGCTCGTCAAAGAGATGCAGGCCCTGGGGCTCAACGTGGAGCTCCTGGAAGAGGAAGAGGGCGCCTGAGGCTCGCCTGACCGGGGAGCCCCTCGAAGGAGGTCTTGAACCTTGCGCACGATAGACAGCTTGTTCGACCAGCCCAAGGATCCGTTGAGCTTCAACGCGGTGCGCCTTTCGATCGCGGGCCCCGAGCAGATCCGGGAGTGGTCCCACGGTGAGGTGAAAAAGCCCGAGACTATCAACTACCGGACCTTCAAGCCGGAGTCCGACGGGCTGTTTTGCGCCAAGATCTTCGGCCCCGTGAAGGACTACGAGTGCAACTGCGGCAAGTACAAGCGCATGAAGCACCGGGGGGTGGTGTGCGAGAAGTGCGGGGTCGAGGTGATCCGCTCGTCGGTCCGCCGGGAGCGCATGGGCCACATCGAGCTCGCCACCCCGGTGGCCCACGTGTGGTTCCTGCGCAGCCTGCCGTCCCGGATCGGGGCGGTTCTGGGCCTCAAGCTCAAGGACGTGGAGCGGGTGCTCTACTACGAGGCCTATATCGTGATTGACCCGGGCTCCACGCCCCTCAAGAAGGGGGAGCTTCTCACCGAGGAGCAGTACCGGCAGGCCGTGATGGATTACGGAGCCGAGTTCGAGGCCGGCATGGGGGCCGAGGCGATCCGGAGGCTCCTCCAGTCCATCGACGTGCACCAGCTCGCCCACGAGCTTCGCACCGAGATGCTCGAGGCCACGAGCAAGGCGAAGCGCAAGAAGTACGCCAAGCGGCTCAAGGTGGTGAACGCCTTCAAGAACTCCGGGAACCGGCCCGAGGATATGGTTCTCGAGGTGATCCCGGTGCTCCCCCCGGACCTGCGGCCCCTGGTGCCCCTGGAGGGAGGGCGGTTCGCCACGAGCGACCTCAACGACCTCTACCGCCGGGTGATCAACCGGAACAACCGGCTGAAACGGCTTCTGGAGCTCAAGGCCCCGGACATCATCGTCAAGAACGAGAAGCGCATGCTCCAGGAGGCCGTGGACGCCCTGTTCGACAACGGGCGGCGCGGTCGCACCATCACCGGGCCGAACCGCCGGCCGCTCAAGAGCCTGTCCGACATGCTCAAGGGCAAGCAGGGGCGGTTCCGGCAGAACCTGCTCGGAAAGCGGGTGGACTACTCGGGCCGGAGCGTGATCGTGGTGGGCCCGGAGCTCAAGCTCCACCAATGCGGCCTGCCGAAGATCATGGCCCTGGAGCTCTTTAAGCCCTTCATCTTCAACAAACTCGAGGAGCGGGGGCTCGCCACCACCATCAAGAGCGCCAAGAAGATGGTGGAGCGGCAGGAGGACGTGGTCTGGGACATCCTGGAGGAGGTCACCAAGGAACACCCGGTGCTCCTGAACCGGGCGCCCACGCTCCACCGATTGGGCATCCAGGCCTTCGAGCCCAAGCTGATCGAGGGGAAGGCGATCCAGCTCCACCCCCTGGTGTGCACGGCCTACAACGCCGACTTCGACGGCGACCAGATGGCGGTGCACGTGCCGCTCACCGTGGAGGCCCAGATCGAGTCCCGCGTGCTCATGATGAGCACCAACAATATCCTGAGCCCGGCCCACGGCAAGCCGATCATCGTGCCGAGCCAGGACATCGTGCTGGGGGCCTACTACCTGACGCTGGCCCGGGACGGCCAGAAGGGCGAGGGGATGATCTTCGCGAGCCCCGCCGAGGTGCGCCGGGCCTTCGACCAGGGGGCGGTGGGGCTCCACGCGAAGATCCAGGTCCGGATCGACGGCGAGAGGGTCCAGACGACCCCGGGCCGGATCATCCTCTACGAGATCGTGCCCGAGGGCATCCCCTTCTCCGAGGTGAACCGGACCATGAAGAAGGGGAGCCTCGCGGAGTTGATCGACCTGGCGTTTCGGCGGGCCGGGGGGAAGGCCACCGTGATCTTCGCCGACCAGCTCAAGAACCTGGGCTACCGGATGGCGACCCAGTCGGGGCTTTCCATCGGGATCCACGACATGAAGATCCCGGCGGCCAAGAAGGAGATCCTGGACAAGGCCTTCGCCGAGGTGGCCGAGATCCAGCGCCAGTTCGAGGACGGGGTCATCACCGACGGCGAGCGCTACAACAAGGTGGTGGACATCTGGTCCAACGCGGCCGACGCCGTGGCCCAGGAGATGATGAAGGACCTCGAGGCCTCCGGAAACGGCGCCGAGCTCAACTCGATTTACATCATGGCCGACTCGGGCGCCCGGGGTTCCATGAGCCAGATGCGCCAGCTCGCCGGGATGCGGGGTCTCATGGCCAAACCCTCGGGCGAGATCATCGAGACCCCGATCACCGCGAACTTCCGCGAGGGGCTCACGGTGCTCCAGTACTTCATCTCGACCCACGGGGCCCGCAAGGGGCTGGCCGACACGGCCCTGAAGACCGCCAACTCGGGGTACCTGACCCGGCGGCTCGTGGACGTGGCCCAGGACGTCGTGATCACGGAGCAGGACTGCGGCACCCTCGATGGGATCGAGGTCACCGCCCTTGTGGAGGGCGGCGAGGTGGTGGAACGGCTCCGGGACCGGATCCTGGGGCGCACCGCGCTCATGGACATCCGCGACCCGTACACCGGCGAGGTAATCGTGCCGGCCAACGCCGAGATCACCGAGGAGCTCGCGGCCAAGGTGGAGGACGCCGGCATCGAGAAGGTGACGATCCGCAGCGTTCTGACCTGCCAGACCCGAAACGGGCTGTGCGTCGAGTGCTACGGCCGCGACCTGGCCCGGGGCCGCAAGGTCAACATCGGGGAGGCCGTGGGGATCATCGCGGCCCAGTCCATCGGGGAGCCCGGCACCCAGCTCACCATGCGCACGTTCCACATCGGCGGCACGGCCTCGAAACGGGTGGAGCAGTCGACCCTCGAGGTCCGGCACGCCGGCACGGCGCGGTACCGGAACCTCAAGACCGTGACCAAGGCGGACGGCACCATCGTGGCCATGAGCCGAAACGGCGAGATCGTGGTGGTGGACGACCAGGGCCGGGAACGGGAACGCTACCAGGTGGTGTACGGCGCCCACCTCCTGGTGAAGGACGGGGACCCGGTCAGCCCCGGCCAGCGGGTGGCCGAGTGGGATCCCTACACGAACCCGATCCTGACCGAGGCCTCGGGCCGGGTGAAGTTCGGCGATATCCTCGACGGCGTCACCATGCGCGAGCAGGTGGACGAGGTGACCGGCCTGTCGCGAAAGGTGATCACCGAGGCCCGGGGCGGCGACTACCAGCCCCGCGTCTCCATCAAGAGCCTGGAAACCGGCGAGACGGTGGCCCGGTACATCCTGCCCGTGGGGGCCAACATCCTGGTGCAGGAGGGCGACGAGGTCCAGGCCGGCGACGTGGTGGCCAAGATCCCGCGGGAGACCACGAAAACGAAGGACATCACAGGCGGTCTGCCCCGGGTCGACGAACTCTTCGAGGCGCGCAAGCCCAAGGATGCGGCGGTCATCTCGGAGATCGACGGGGTTGTGAGCTTCGGCAAGGACGTCCGCGGAAAGCGCCGGCTCATCGTGACCCCCGAGGTGGGGGAGCCCAAGGAGTACCTGATCCCGAAGGGCCGGCACGTGTCGGTACGGGAAGGCGACTTCGTACGGGCCGGCGAGCCGCTCATGGAGGGGGCCACGAACCCCCACGAGGTGCTCAAGGTCCTGGGCGAGAAGAACCTCATGAAGTACCTGGTGGACGAGATCCAGGAGGTCTACCGACTCCAGGGCGTCGACATCAACGACAAGCACATCGAGGTGATCGTGCGGCAGATGCTCAAACGCGTGGAGATCACCGACGTCGGCGACACCGATTTTCTCCTCAAGGAGCAGGTGGAGCGGCACGTGTTCGAGGAGGAGAACCGAAAGGTCTTGGAGAAGGGCGGCCGCCCCGCGATCGGCGTGCCGGTGCTCCTGGGGATCACGAAGGCGAGTCTTTCCACCGAGAGCTTCATCTCGGCCGCGAGCTTTCAGGAGACGACCAAGGTGCTCACCCAGGCCGCCATCGAGGGCCGGGTGGACTACCTGCGGGGCCTCAAGGAGAACGTGATCATGGGCCGGCTCATCCCGGCCGGCACCGGAACGCCGCGGTACCGGCGGGTGGGCATCGAGGTCCACGACGACGGGGTGCACTACGAGCCCCTGGTGAAGCCCCGGCGTTCCGAACTCACCGACGAGGAGGTCATGGCCGAGCTCACGGCCCTGGGGAGCCGGCAGGTCGCCCTGGGCGGCGAAGACGAAACCGCCAAGGACGAGGCGGCTGAAGCCGAGGAGTAGGCCCGATTGGGGGGCGCCCTGCGCAGGATGGGGCGCCGCGCCGATCGGAGCAAAAACGAACGGGGCCCCGAAAGGGGCCCCTTCTCTATTTATGGCTTAGGGGCGGGGTGATCAGCAGTCGAAATACAGGGCGAACTCCCACGGGGTGGGCCGCATGCGGATCGGGTCCACCTCGTTTTCGCGCTTGTACCTGATCCACATCTCGATCGCGTCCTCGGTGAAGACGTCGCCCTTCAGGAGGAACTCGTGGTCCTCCTCCAGGCAGTTCAGGGCTTCCTCCAGGGATCCCGGGGCCGAGGGGACGTCCGCCAGTTCCTCGGGGGACAGCCCGTAGATGTCCTTGTCCAAGGGCTCGCCCGGGTCGATCTTGTTCTCGATGCCGTCGAGGCCGGCCATGAGCATGGCGGCGAAGGCAAGGTACCCGTTGCACGAGGGGTCGGGGGTGCGGAACTCGATCCGCTTCGCTTTGGGGCTCGTGGAGTACATCGGGATCCGGACCGCGGCCGAGCGGTTCCGGCTGGAGTAGGCCAGGTTCACCGGGGCCTCGAAGCCGGGCACGAGCCGGCGGTAGGAGTTCGTCGAGGGGTTGCAGATGGCGCACAGGGCCCGGGCGTGCTTGAGGATGCCGCCGATGTACCACAGGCCGATCTGGCTGAGGCCCGCGTACTTGTCGCCGGCGAACAGATTCTCGCCGTCCTTCCAGATGGACTGGTGCACGTGCATCCCGGTCCCGTTGTCCTCGAACAGGGGCTTGGGCATGAAGGTGAGGGTCTTGCCGTTGCGGCGGGCCACGTTCTTCAGTACGTACTTGAACCACTGGAGATTGTCGCCCTGCTGGACCAGCGGGGCGTATTTGATGTCGATCTCGCCCTGGCCTCCGGTGGCCACCTCGTGGTGCTGGAGTTCCACCTCGATCCCGAGTCGCAGGAGTTCCAAGACCATCTCGTTTCGCAGATCGTTCAGGGAGTCGGTGGGGGGCACCGGGAAGTAGCCCTCCTTGTACCGGGGCTTGTAGGCCAGGTTCGGCTGCTCGTCCCGGCCCGTGTTCCACCGGCCCTCCACCGAGTCCACGAAATAGAAGGCGCTGTTGCGGGTCTGGTCGAACCGCACGTCGTCGAAGATGAAAAACTCCGCCTCCGGCCCGAAATAGGCCGTGTCGCCGATGCCGGTGCTCTTCAGGTACGCCTCGGCCTTCTGGGCGATGTACCGGGGATCCCGGCTGTAGGGCTCCTTGGTCACGGGATCGACGATGTTCCCGATAAGGGAGAGGGTGCGCTCCCGGGGGAACGGATCGATCTTGGCCGTGGCCGGGTCGGGGATCACGAGCATGTCCGAGGCGTGGATCGGCTGCCACCCCCGGATGCTCGAGCCATCGAACCCCATGCCCTCCTCGAAGGCCGACTCGTCGAATGCCTGAAGCGGCACGGTGAAGTGCTGCCACAGCCCGACGAAATCGAGAAACTTGACGTCCACGAACAGGCACTCGTTTTCGCGGGCGAACTCCATGACGGTTTTCGGATCCATGGTGCGACACCTCCTCCGGATGGGGTTTGGGCCGAAGCCCGTTTCGGGCAAAAGAAGATGGCCTCCGTTCTAGCACGATTCGTGCCATCGCTTCCGGGGCCGGTTACCCGGCCCTGCGGCGCCGGAAAGTGACACGATTGTTTCTTGTGATCTTGTGAAGTACAATGCTGTCGCATCCGGGGTGCCGGGCCCGCCCGCCGGGACCCGCAAGGACCCGTTCCCCGTTCTCGTATCCCGTCGCAGGAGTTTCCCCCGTGACCACGGCAAAGGCGCTGGAGCGAAAGCTCCAGGAACTCGAGACCCTGGGTGAGGTGAGCGCGGCCCTGGCCAGCGACGCCCCCCTCCGGGACCGGCTGTACCGGACGCTGGCGGTGCTCGCCCGGCGGCTCGGCATGACCCGGGGAACGGTGGCCGTGGTGTCGCCCTATGCCGAGGAGGTGCGGGTCGAGGTGTCCTACGGCCTTACGCCCGAGGAGGAGAGCCGGGGCCGCTACCGGATCGGCGAGGGCATCACGGGTCGCGTGGTGGCCACGGGCGAGCCCATGGCCGTGCCCCACGTGGGCAGGGAGCCGTTGTTCCTCAACCGCACCCTGAGCCGGGACCTCACCCGGGAGGACGTGGCCTTCGTGTGCGTGCCCCTGAAGGTGGGCGACGAGGTCCTGGGGGCCCTGAGCGCCGACCGGGTCCAGGGCGACGGCGCCGGGCTCCAGGATGACGTGCGGCTTCTGACGATCCTGGGCACCATGGTGGCCCAGGCCGTGAAACTCCATCGCCTGGCCGAGGACGAGCGCCAGAAGCTCGTGGCTGAGAAGGAGCGGCTCGAGGCCGACCTCGTGCGTAAATACAACATCACGAACATCATCGGAAACTCCAAGGCCATGCACGAGGTCTACGCCATGATCGCCCGGGTCGCAAAATCGAACGCCACCGTGCTGATCCGGGGCGAAAGCGGCACCGGGAAGGAGCTCGTCGCCCACGCCATCCACTACAACTCCCCCCGGGCGAAAAAGCCCTTCGTCAAGGTGAACTGCGCCGCGATCCCCGAGAACCTGATCGAGTCGGAGCTCTTCGGCCACGAGAAGGGGGCGTTCACGGGGGCGGTCCAGCGCAAACCTGGGAAGTTCGAGCTGGCCGAGGGGGGGACGATCTTCCTCGACGAAATCGGGGATCTCTCGCCCACCCTGCAGGTGAAGCTCCTGCGGGTGCTCCAGGAGAAGGAGTTCGAGCGGGTCGGTGGGCTCGAGCCGATCCGGGTGAACGTCCGGGTCATCGCGGCCACCAACCGGGATCTGGAGAGCCTGATCGAGGGCGGCCGGTTCCGGGAGGACCTCTACTACCGGCTCAACGTGTTTCCCATCTTCCTCCCGCCGCTACGGGAGCGGCGCACCGACATCCTGCTCTTAGCCGAGCACTTCCTTCAGAAGTACGCCCGGGAGAACGGCAAGGACATCCGCCGCATCACGACCCCGGCCATCGACATGCTGATGCGCTACCACTGGCCGGGCAACGTGCGGGAGCTCGAAAACTGCATGGAGCGGGCCGTTCTCCTGTGCGAGGAGCCGGCGATCCACTCCTACCACCTGCCCCCCACCCTCCAGACCGCCGACGAGTCGAGGAGCGCCGTGGAGCTCCCCTTCGACGAGGCGGTGCGGCATTTCGAAACCGACCTCATCGTGGATGCCCTAAAGGCCACGCGGGGGAACATCCGAAAAGCCGCCGAGCGGCTCCAGACCACGCCACGGATCGTGGGCTACAAGATCAGAAAGTACGGGATCGAGCCCAGAAAATACAAGTAGGAACGGCGGCCCTCGGCCCTCGAACTTCCGCCGTCGGCAGGGGGCGGGTCAGGGGGACGGGTGCGTGCCGGGTTCCGGCGGCCCGGCCGTAAGGCCCAGGCGAGATGCCTCGGCCTCTAGCAGCCGGAGTCCGGCCGCGGCCACGCCGGCGTAGAACCCCCCATAGGGCAATGTCCCATCCTGCCGGGCGAGGTCCCGGAAGAATCGCGGCATCCACGGCAGCACGTGGGTCCCGAGGCACTCCCGGTACGCGGCGGACCGGGGGCCGGCCTCCGCCGCCAGGAACGCCAGGCAGTCGAGCTGGAAGGCGGCGTGGTCCTCCGCGTCGCGGAACCGCTCGCCTTCGGGCACGAGCCCCTGGGTTCGGAGGAAGCCCCGGAAGGAAACCAGCGCCGGTCCGAACCGAGCCCCGTCCCGGTAGGCGCTGGCGTAGGGGGCGACGCGGGGTTGGAAGGGGTCTTGGAGGAGGGTCCAGAGGGCCTCCCGCGCCGCCTCGCCCCCCCGGACCGGACCCCATTTCCGGGCGGAGGCCGCGAGTTCCCCGAGGAGGACGGAGTCGGCGCGCGCGAGCGCCTCCAGGTCCTCCGGTGTCGGCCCCTCCCAGAGCCAACGGGCCAGATCACCCCAGCCCGGCCTCATGACCCGGCCTCCCCGGGGCGCGGCCCCTCGGCCAACGCGCGCACCGCGCGGCAGTCCGGGCACAGCGCCAGGAGTTCCGGATCGCCCACGCCCCGGTGCCGAAGCCGGCGGGCCACGGCCTCGATCGCCTCCCGGGTGGCGAACACCCGGCCGCACGCCGGACAGGCGTGGGCGTCGGCACGCACGAGCACTCGGGGCGCGAAGGATTCCCGCGCCCAGCGCAGCCCGTGCTGGAGCCCGAGGGTCGCCTCGGGGCAGGCGGCGGCGCACAGCCCGCACCCCACGCACCGCACCTCGGTCGCCCGGAGCACGGGGGTGTTCGGGTCGGCCTCCAGCGCCCCGGTGGGGCAGACGCCGGCGCAGGCCCCGCAGGCCGTGCACCCGCCCCCGACTTCCGGGCGCCCGAAGGGGCCGTCGAGGTCCGGGGCGTCCGGCGCCGCGTCCCACAGGGCCCGGAGGATCCGGGCGCGGCGGGCCAGGGTGGATTCTTCCGGGCGGCCCGGGGGCAGGGGGGGCCTCCGCGCCGCCCCGGACGCGGGGGCGTCCCCGCCGAGGAGGATCGTGCCGCCGAGGCCGACCCGGTCGAGCACGCGGTCGCATTCCTCCCGCAGCGCCTGGGCGACCGGTTCACACGTGGGGCAGGGCGCGAGCCGGAGGCACGGGGACCCGGCCAGGACGGCCCCGGCCAGTCCCCAGGCGTCGAGGCCGGCGAGGTGGTCGAGGGGAACACCCACGGGCCCCTGCGGCCCGCCGACCTCCTCGGCGTGGCGGCACCGCAGGTGAAGGGGAATCCCGGCCCGGCCGAGGGACTCGAGGGCCTGGGCCAGGGCGTCCCGGGGCCAGGGCCTCGAGTCCATCTGCCCGGTGGGGCAGGCGGCCACACACGCCCCGCACCCGGAGCAGGCGAGCGGGTCCCGGTCGAGCGAACCGGCCCGGTCCCGCAACGCCCCGGTGGGGCAGACCTCGAGGCACCGGGAGCAGCCCCCGAGCCGGGCGGCGCGGTGGGCGCAGGCTTCCGGGGGAGGGCCCACGGTGTCCCACGCGACCGTTCCCGCCGCCAGGGCGAGGGCCTCGACGATGGCCGCGGAGACCCCGTCCGGGCCCGCCGGCAGGAACAGACCGGGGCGTGGTGGATCCGTCCCGCCGGGCCAGATCACCTGGTCGGCCGCCACCGCCGGGGGGCGGCGGAGGTCCAGGGCGGCCGCCGGGCCGCAGGCCGCCTCGCACCGGCCGCACCCGTCGCAGCGCTCGGGGGAAAACCGAAGTTCCGGGTCCAAGGCCCCGGTGGGGCAGGCCTGGGCGCAGGCGCCGCACCCGACGCAGGACCAAGGGTCCACCGGGTGGGGGACGGCTAGGCCGATCCGAAATGCCCCGGCCCGCCCGTCGACCCGGACGGGTTGGGCGGGAAGGGCGTTCCAGCCCCTCCCAGGCCGGGCGCCGGGCGCGATCCAAACCACCTCGGCCACCCCGGCCAGGGTGCGCGCGACCCCCAGGCCTCCGGACCCCAGCACGGCCACCCGAGGAAGCGGGGGAAGTTCGCGCTCGGCCGGGGGGAGGGCCGCGGCGGCGAGGTTCGTCCCGGCTGCGGCGGCCGCGGCGGCGAGGCGCCGGGTCGCGGCACCGGGCCGGCCGACGAGCGCCGGGGGGAGGTCCCAGGCCACGACCCGGCCGGGGGATAGCCCCTGCGCCTCCCAGTCGGCCAGGAGCCGGCCGGTCCCCCGGGCGCACCCGACGAACACGGGCGCTTCGGGGGCCGGAAGATCCTGGCGGCACAGGAGCCGGAACCCCCGGAGCCGCAGGCCCTCGGGCAGATCGGCCGGGCGGGGCAGGGGGACGGTGCCGTTACACGAGCACAGCCACGCTTCCCGCGCCAGCCGGGGGGAGAGTCCGTCCTGGGGATTCGCCATGGATCAGCCCGGCTCCCCGAGGCGGCCGGTTCGCACGAGCTCGTCGTACTCCTCGGGGTGTTCGCGCCGCAGGTCCTCCAGGGAGATCCTGCCCGTCAGCCACACCCGGTTGAGCCTCGGCCGGCCGTGGTAGGTGTGCACGTGGTAGAGGTGCCAGATGAAGATCGCGATCACCGCAAGGAGCGCCTCGTCGGTGTGGGCGATGTATCCCATATGGATCACGAAGTCGGAAAACGACCTCGGAAACCACAGGATGAGCCCGGAGCCGGCCATGATCGCCACCCCCCAGAAGGCGCCCCAGTAGTCGAACTTGTTGATGTAGCTGTACCGGGGGTACCGGGCCCGCCGGGGCTCGAGGCCCAGGAGGAACCGGGTGTCGTGGAGCATGTCCCGGACGTCCCGCATCGAGGGCCAAAGCCCCCCGCGCCGGCCGGTGCGCGCCTGGTGCCAGAGGGCGTGGGCCACGTGAACCAGCCCCAGGCCGAGCATCACCACCCCGCTCGCCCGGTGGATCCACCGGACCACCTCGTACCCCCCCATCACCCGGATCATCCCCCACCAGTGCCATTTGAGCGGCATGCCGGTCACGGCGAGCACGGTGAAGGTGATCATCAGGAGGGCGTGCTGCCACACGAACCCGGGCGGAAACCGCTGAACCTCCCGTTGGCTCATCGGTCCTCCTCCTTGCGGGAACGCACGATGTCCAAGAGGATGTGGGCCAGGAGGGCCGCGGTCACGACAACGGTGAGTCCGACGAAGAATCGGTCCGTAAGCCGGGGCCAGGGACTCCTGGGGTCCGTGGCGTGCACGAGGCCCCCCGCGGCCGCGAGCCGGGGTACCTCGAGCTTGCCCTCGCCGTGGCAATCGGTGCAGACCCGCTCGATTCCGAAGGGGTTCTGGGGCGCGTGGCAGGATCTGTCGCAGGCGATGGCCTTTTCGTCCTTGGTGAGTTCGTGGGTGGGCCAGGCGCGGGCCGGACGTAGGTCCCTCACGACGGCAGTTTTCTTCTCCCCCCGGGCCTCGAGCACCTTGGGGCCCTCCAGGTGGCACGAGGTGCACTCGACCCGGTCGGTTTCCTGAAAATGGAGCCGGCACGCGGCGGTGCGTCGCCGGATCCGGTCCCATCCGTGGCAGTCCCCGCAGCGCTCGAGCCCCTGGCGGGGTTCCCGGGCCCCCTGCCGGTCGGGTCCGTCGGGCAAGGCGAGCAGTTTCTCGACGAAGGCGTCCCGGAACCCGGGGTGGCAGTCGGCCTGGTCGCACTTCCGGCCGTCCTTGCCCGGTGGGAACCGGTAGTGGGCCGCCTTGGCCTTGTCCTTCCAGTCGGGCATCGCCCGGGCCAGTGCGACCCAGCGGGCCACCAGCGGGTTCTCCTCCCCCGAAGGCGCCAGGTAGGGGTAGCGGCCGTCGGCCAGATCGGGGGCGGGCCCGGCGGCCGGGGTTCCCCCGGCCCAGAGCCCGAGCACCGCGAACGCGAGGGCCGCGGCGGTTCGTCGCAGGGTCATGCGCGCTCCCTCCCACCGGGGCGGACCCCGAGGGGCCGCCCCTTGCCCGTTACAGGCTCTTCCCGTAGGCCCGCTTCCACCCCCAGGCGTTCGCCTCGGAGCCCCGCTCCACGGCCCGTTTCCGGTAGATCCGGGAAATCTCGTCGGCCTCCCCGGCCAGGAGCGCCTTCGTGGCGCAGGCCGTGGCGCAGGCCGGGAGCTTCCCCTCGGCGAGCCGGTTGGCGCCGTACTTTCGCCGCTCGGCCTCCGAAAGGTCTTCCTCGGGGCCCCCGGCGCAGTAGGTGCACTTGTCCATGACCCCCTTGGCCCCGAAGGGGGCTCCGCTCGGGAAGCTCGGCGCGCCGAAGGGGCAGGCGAACAGGCAGTACCCGCACCCGATGCACTTGTCCTTGGAGTGGAGCACCAGCCCGTCGTCGGTCTGGTAGAACGCCTCCACAGGGCACACGGCGGCGCAGGGCGGGTTCGAGCAGTGCATGCACGAGATGGAGATACTCGCCTCGCCGTCCTGCCCCTCGTTGATCGTGATGACCCGGCGGCGGAAGGTGCCCCGGGGCACATCGTTCGCGTTCTTGCACATCACGGTGCAGCCGTCGCAGGCGATGCACCGGTTCGCGTCGCAAAGGAATTTCAGCCGGGCCATGGGGCACCTCCTAGGCCTTGGAGATCTGGCACAGGCCGGTCTTGGTCTCCTGCATCTGGGTCACCACGTCGTAGCCGTAGTTGGTGACCACGTTGGCGGACTCGCCCAGGACGAACGGCGCGGTCCCTTCCGGGAAGCGATCGGCCTTGCTCACGCCCTCGAACACCCCGCCGAAATGGTACGGCAGGAAGATCGTGTGCTCGTCCACCCGGTGGGTGACCTTCACCCGCACCTTGATCCGGCCCTTCTGGGGGCTCTCCACCCAGATCCAGTCGCCCTCGAGGAGGCCGTAGTCGTTGGCGGTCCTGGGGTTCACCTCGGCGTACATCTCCGGGGCGAGCTCCGAGAGCCAGCGGTTGCCCCGGGTCTCGGCGCCGCCGCCCATGTGGTGGACGATCCGCCCGGTGGTGAGGATGAGCGGGTACTCCTTGCACGCCTCCCCCGACTGGACCCCCTCGAACGGGGTGAAGCACCGGTACTGCATCTTCTGGTCCTTGTAGGTGGGGTAGTCGGCGATGAGGTCGGGCCGCGGGGTGTGGATGGGCTCCCGGTGCACGGGCACCGGATCGGGGAAGGTCCACACGTACATCCGGGCCCGGGCGTTTCCGAACGGGGCCATGCCTTTCGCCAGAGCCGCCTCGATCGTTTTGTTCGTGAGATCGGTCTTCCAGTTGGTGCCGGGCACCACGTCCTGGAACTCCGGGTAGCCGCCCTCGGCCTGGCTCCCGGGCATGGTCACCCCCTTGGCGGCCAGGAGGTCCCGGCCCTTGTACTCGGTGCCGAACCGCGCCCGGAACGGGAGCCCGCCCTCCATGATCGGCTTCGACATGTCGTAGAGGATCGGGGTGCCCGGATGCTTCTCGTTCCAGCACGGCCAGGGCAGCCCGTAGTACTCCCCGTCGCACGGGCCGCCGTTGGCGCGCAGGGTCACCAGGTCGAAGGTGTGGGCGTTGTCGCGCTGACGTTTGAGCCGTTCGACGGTCTGCCCCAGGTACCCGATGGTTTGGAGCCCCTTTCGCCATTCGTTCACGCAGTCGTCGGGCCACGTCTCGATCTTGCCCCGGAACTCCTTGCCGAACCCGAGGCGTTCGGTCAGGGCGAACATGATCTCGTGGTCGGGCCTGGAGTCGTACAGCGGCTCCATGACCTTGTAGCGCCACTGGAGCTGCCGGGCCGTGGCCGTGACCGAGCCCTCGTTCTCGAACTGGGTCGAGGCCGGCAAGAGGTAGGTGCCGTCGGTGCGATCAGGCACCACCGCGGCCGAGGGCACGAAGGGGTCCACGAGCACGAGGAGCTCGAGTTTCTCCAGCGCCTCCTTGACCCGGTGCATCTGGCTCTGGCTTTCCATGGCGATGCCCCAGTAGAACAGGGCCCGGATGTTGTCGCGCTGGTCGATCTGGTCCTTGGGCTGGAGCACCCCCTCGTACCAGCGGGCCATGGTGAAGCCCTTCTTGTTGTGCTGCTTCTTGTCGTACTCCCGATCGAACCGGCCCATGAGCCAGTCGGGATCCACGCCCCAGACCTGGGCCCAGTGCTTGAAGGCCCCGTCGGAGAGGCCGTAGTACCCGGGCAGGCTGTTGGCGAGGATGCACATGTCGGTGGCGCCCTGGACGTTGTCGTGGCCCCGGATCACGTTGGCCCCGCCGCCGGCCTTGCCCATGTTGCCGAGCACGAGTTGGAGGATGCAGTAGCTCCGGGTCACGTTGTTGCCGTTGGAGTGCTGGGTGCCGCCCATGCACCAGATCAGGGTGCCGGGTCGGTTCTCGGCCAGGAGCCGCGCCACCCTTTTGAGGAGTTCCGGCTTCACCCCGGTGATCCGCTCCACCTCCTCGGGGGTGTAGTGGTCGGCCACCTGCATGACCTCTTCAAACCCGAAGGTGCGCTTTTCGATGAATTCCTTGTCGTGCCAGCCGTTCTTTACGATCTCCCGCACCAGGCCCATGACGAGGGCCACGTCGGTGCCCGAGCGGTGGCGGACGTACACGTCGGCCTTGGCGGCGGTCTTCGTGAACCGGGGGTCCACCACGATCAGGGGCGCCCCATTTTTTTCCTTGGCCGCCAGGATGTGCTGCATGGCCACCGGATGGGCCTCGGCGGCGTTCGAGCCCAGCATGATGATGGACCGGGCGTTTCGGATGTCGTTGAGGTGGTTCGTCATGGCCCCGTAGCCCCACGTGTTCGCCAGACCGGCGACCGTGGTGCTGTGTCAGACCCGGGCCTGGTGGTCGACGTTGTTCGTCCCCCACATGGCGGCCATCTTCCGGAACAGGTAGGCCTGCTCGTTGGAAAACTTGGCTGAGCCCATCCAGTACACGCTGTCGGGCCCGGATTCCTTGCGGATGGCCAGAAGTTTTTCGGCGATCTCGTCGAGGGCCTGGTCCCAGGAGATCTTCTTCCACTTGCCCCCTTCGAGCTTCAGGGGGTGGCGCAGTCGCTTCTCGCTCGTGGCGAAGTCCCGGAGGCTCGCGCCCTTGCAGCACACCCCGCCCCGGCTGATCGGGTGGGTGAGGTCCATCTCCTGGCGGACCCACACCCCGTTTTGGACCTCGGCGATGATGCCGCACCCCACGGAGCAGTGGGTGCATACCGTTTTCACCTGCTTGGCGTCGGGGTAGGGCGACTTCTCCCCGGCCCGGGCCCGGCGGACGAACCCGGCCGGCGACCCGGCCACCGCGCCGGCCGCCAGCGCCGTGGCGGCGGATTTGAGGAACCCCCGTCGGTCCACCCCGGCCCCGCGCGGCTTGGCGGGGCTGGGCCTTGCCGTTCGAACGCGCATGGCTCGCCTCCTTATCTGCCTCGTTTCGGAGAGTTCAGTCCTCCAGGGTGCGGTAGTAGGTCTCGACGTGCGGCGTGCGGCGGAATCCCGTGGCCGGGCGGTTGCCGGCGCGCGCCGTGCCGGCCTTGGCCTTCGGCACGAGTCCCAGCGCGGCGAGGCCCGAGCCGAGGGCTGCCAGGAATCTACGGCGGGAGTGGGGGGTTGGCTTGGTCTTCACGGCCCACCTCCTTTGGCGAAGGGTTACGGGCTCACGAGCCCGGCGTCGATGAGGTCCTGGAAGAAGGCGCCCGCGTTGCGAAGCGCGTCGAACACGAGGGAACTCGACATGGTGGCGCCGCTCACGGCGTCCACCGAGGGGTCGAACATCCGGGGCCGAAACGCGTTGAATCCCCGGAGCCGGGCCCGGAGAAAGGCCAGGTCCTCCTCCGAGATCTCCTGGTTCCCGTAGCGGCTGATCCGGAGTTTCACGATGTCGACCACCTCACCATACCGGTCGAACACGGCCACGAAGTGCAGCGCGTGGCAGATGTCGCACACCGGGGCCACCGAGAACACCCGGGCAAAGTAGGGCCCCCCCGGTGCCTCGACCCGCCAGGCCCGGCCGGTATGGGGGAGATCCAGCGCCTCGACCCGCGCCTTCCGCCCCCGGAACGCCGGCGCCTCGAGGATGCGGCGCACCACCTCGTCCTCCGGCATCTGGAGCACCGGGGGTTTGCGCACCACCTGGAACGCGGAGGCCTCCTCCGCGAGCCCCTTGAAGAGCGAGGGATCCAGGTTGCGGTAGCGCTTCATGTCGTAGAACGGGAGCATCGGGGTCGTGATGGCCCCCAGGTGGGTCGTGGCTACGATCCACCGGCCATCGCGCCGGACACAGAGCACCGTGTAGGGCGTGCCCCCGGGGTTTCCAAAGGCGTGATAGGCGAGGAACTCGGGATCCGGGATCAGGGGAAACGACAGGCCGTACCTCCCCCGGAACGCCGCCACCTCGTCGGCCGTGTTGCCCTCGGCCACGCCGAGGATCTTGGCTTTCCCTGCGAGTTCCTCGTCGGCGGCGATGAGGGCCGTGAGTTCCGCCATGACCGGGGCCTGGGCCATGCACGACTGGCAATGGACGTTGAAGAACTCCACCAGCAGGATCTCGCCCGGGACGTCCTCCGTGCTGGCGTCGGGCGACGAGAGCCCGAGGTACGCGCGATCCGGTTCGGGTAGGTTCGCCCAGGCGAGCCGGGGCAGGGGGTTGCCCACCCCCAAGGGATGGGACTCCGCGTCGGTGAGCCGGGGCGCGGCCGAGGCGGAGGCGGCGAGGAAGACGGCGGCGAGGCCGAGGCCGAGAAGCCGGAACCGGTGGGAATTCCCCATGATGTGCCCCCAAACAAGATCAAACAACGTATGAAAAGAACGACGGCACGAAGTCTAGCCGCAGGCACTGTGGTGTCAAGGGGGTGAGGCCCAAAAAATCGCTTGGGAGCGGATCAGGACCGTACGATGGTCTGGAGGAGGGTCAACAGGTCTCGGGTTTGGAAGGGTTTGCGGAGCGGTTTGGGAAAACCGAGTTTGTGAATCTCGTCTTCGCGGTTTTCCGCGTACCCGCTGATGAACCGGATGGGGAGTCCGGGGTCGAGGTCCCGCAGTTTCACGGCCAGGGCCACGCCGTCCATGCCCGGCATGCGCACGTCCACGAGGGCGGCCCGGAAGGATCGGTCCCCCCGCTCGACCGCCCGAAGGGCCTCCTCGGCGCTCCGGGCCGCCCGCACCCGGTAGCCTGCGTCCCGGAGCACCCGGGCCAGGGTCGCTAGCACCACGGGGTCGTCGTCCACCACCAGGATGTCGCCCGCGCCGGCGGGCGGCTCCCCCTCGGCCGCGGCCTCCGGCGTCGCCCCTTCGGCGAAGGGGAAGGTCACCTCGAACCGGGCCCCTCCCCCCGGCGGGCTGACGAGCCGCACGGCCCCCCCGTGGCGCTCGGCGATCCCGTACACGATGGCGAGCCCCAGGCCGGTGCCCTTGCCGGGTTCCTTGGTCGTGAAGAAGGGGTCGAAGATCCGTTCGGCCAGGTCCTCCGGAACGCCCGGACCGGTGTCCTGGACCGCCAGCACGGCGGCCCGGGCATCCGGGGACCGGTAGGTCTCGACGGTCAGCGCGCCCCCGGAGCCCATGGCGTCGGCGGCGTTCAGGACGAGGTTCAAAACGACCTGCTGGACCTGGGTGGGGTCGGCCCGGACCGGCTCGAGGCCGTCGCCCGGGAGCCAACGCAGCTCGATGCCCTTGAGGCTCGGTCTCACCAGGCCGAGCGCCCGCTCCACCTCGGTGTTCAGGTCCACCGGCCGCGGTTCGAACTCCCCGGCTCGGCTGAAGGCGAGGAGCTGGCGCACCAAGCCGGCGGCCCGGTCGGCGCCGGTCTTCACGGTGGCCAGGTACCGAAGCGCCTTGGGATCCTCGATGCGCCGCTCCATCATCTCGAGCGACGGCACCATGGCCCCGAGGATGTTGTTGAAGTCGTGGGCCACCCCAGCCGCGAGCCGGCCCACGCTCTCCATCCGCTGGGCGTGCTGGAGCTGCCGTTCCAAGGTGCGCCGCTCGGTGATGTCCTGCACCACCACCACGGCGTGACCCTTTCCCGCGGGAGCCCTTTGGACCAGGTAGTCGCGGCCGCCCAGCCGGAGCTCGAGTTCGCCGCCCTCGGGCGGCGGTTCCGCCCGGCCCAGGACCCGGGCGCAGCGCATGCCCTCCACCGGCCCGAACCGGCGGTGGGCGTCCCGGTTCGCGTAGACGATCCGGCCGTTGGGGTCCACGAGGAACACGGCGTGGGGCATGCCGCTCAGCACCGCGTCGAGGCGCTCGCGCTCCTCCTCCAGTTCCCGGGTCTTCGCCCGCACCCGCTCCTCCAAGGTCCGGTTCGCCTCGGCGAGTTCCTCGTTGGCCGCGGCCACCTGCTGGAGGGCCGATTCGAGGCGGGCCACAAGATCGCCGAAGGACGCCGCCAGGATCCCCACCTCGTCGTCCCGTGCCACGGGCGGCGGCGGGGTGGGATGCCCCGGGTCGAAGCCCTGGGCCCAGCCGGAGAGCCGCTCCAGGTCGGAGGTGGCCCGGCGGACCACGGCGCGGTAAAGGACGAAGAACCCCAGGAACGCCGCGAGGAGGACCCCGGCCTGGCCGAGCGCCGTGCGAATCGCGAGGGCCTGGAGCTCCCCGGTGGGCAGGAGGATCAGGGCCCACCCCTGGGCCCGGCCCCCGGCGCGGAGGGGGGTGCGCAAGTAGGCGTGGGGAACCCCCCCGATCACGACCTCCCCCCTCATGGAATCGGGGGGTGGGGGATCCCACGGGCTCGGGAGGCTCGTTCCGAGCAGTTGGCCCTCGGGCCCGAGCAATGCCACATCGGCTCCCAGGAGGGAGGCCCAGCGCTGGAGGACGGAGGTCTCCAGGGGAAGGGCCACCACGATGACCTCCTCCACTCCGTTGGACCCCTCCCGGGGGCTCGCCGCGGCCAGCGCCGCCCCGCCTCCGGGAAGCGCCTCGACCGACGCCGCTGGGACCCCGGAGAACGCCTTCTCGAGGAGAAACTCCCAGCCTCCCCGGCCCCTCCAGTACGCCCGGTTTCCCATGCCGACGACCTCGAGCCCGTCGTGGGTGAGCCAGCGCATGGTGTACACCTGGAGTTGGCGCAGGGGCCGGGGATCGGGGCTGGACGACTGGACCCGGGCCACCTCGGCCAGGATCCGCGTGCGGAACACGAGCGACTCCTCCGTCGCCCGCAGGTGGCTTTCGAGGCGGGCCGCGGTCTGGCGGAGCCGCAGGTCGAGGTTCGTCCGGTAGAAGGCCGCCGTGGAGATCCAGGTGACGCCCAGGCTCAGGAGCCCCAACCCGGCGACCAGGGCGCCGAACGAAACCAGGAACCGGCTGCGCAGGCTCGTGGGGCGGATCATCGGTACTGGAAGTAGTTGGCGAGTTCGGCCGAGAGGGCCTGCACCATCTCGTAGAGGGGGGCGTAGTCCTCGTCGGTGGTGGGAAGGAACCGGTCGGCCCCGAGGTCAATCAGGGCCTTCTTCCCCTGGGGGGACTCGTGCATGGAAAGAAGGAGCGTTCGGATCTGGCGCCGAAGGGAGGGGGACACCGTGGGGCCGGCGACGAACCCGTTGGACGGCACGGGCTTCGACGCGGCGAGCTCCCGGAGCCGGCCCTTGAGCGACGGGTCTTCCCGCACCATCTCCCTCCACACCAGGTCCTTCGCCGCCGCGGCGTCCACCTCGCCGCCGAGGAGTCTGCGGAGGGCCGCCTCGTGGGATCCGGCGTCCTCGAAGGCGGCGAAGAACGTCTCGGGCGTCCCGAGCCCCCGGCGCTTGAGGGCGTACATCGGGAAGATCTGGCCTGCCGTGGTGGTGGGCCCCGCGTGGGCTACCTTGCGACCCTTGAGGTCCTCGAGGGACCGGAGCGGGCTCTCGGCGCGCACGTAGATCACCCCCCGGTACCGGGAGATCCCGCCGTAATCCGGCCGGGCCAGCACCTCGGCCCCGGTTTCCACGTGGGCCACCAGGTAGGCGAAGCTGCCGGCGAACGCCGCGTCCACCTGGCCCGTGCGAAACGCCTCGGTGAGATCGGTGTAGCTGGCCTGGTGCACGAGGTCCACGGGGAGCCCGAGGCGCGACTGGAGAAACCGGGCGAGGCCCCCGTATTTCGTCTCGAGGGCCACGATGTTTCGCATCGGCGGCACCCCGATCCGGAGTTCCCGCCGGACCGGCACGAGGCCCCTCGCCTCGGCGAGTTCCTGGGCGGCCTGGGTTTTCAAGAACTCGAGGAACCGCCGGGGCGTCGAAAGGGGTTCGGCCCGCACGGCGAAGATGACCGGTCGGGCGAGTCGATATCGACCGGTCCGCACCGCCTCCGGGTCCGGGTACACCCCGTCGAGCCGGAGCACGCGCACGTCGGGCTCGAGTTCCAGGGCGTCGCGAAGCGAGGTGTATCCCAGGGCCCCCGGGTACATCCGCAGGGCGTGGGACATGTCCTGGGGCGCCTCGAGCACGGTCGCGCTGGGGCTCACGGCAAGCTCGGCGAACACGGTCTCGTCGAGGAGTTTCCGGGGGGAGGTGAACGGCGGGCGGTCCAGGAGCACCACGGGCAACCGGGAGCCGCCGACGCCGGACCAATCGGGGATGGACCCGTCGTAGAGCCGTCGGAGTTGGAGGGTGGTGAGGCCGGTGATCCCGGCGTCGGCGTCGGCGGCGAAGACGAGGGGGTCGAGGGCGAAGGGGTAGACGTAGAGACCGGCGCGCTCGTCGGCGGAAGGCTCGCGGGTCAGGTAGGCCACGTCGATCTCCCGGGCCTTGAGGGCCTGGATGGCGGCGCCGGAATGGGTGGAGGGCACGTGCTCCACCTGGACCCCGGGGTGGGACGCCTGGAACGCGTCGACGAGGGCCTGGGCGAGATCGCGGGCCGAACCGGATCCGCCCAGGCGGAACCGTTCGGGCGGGGACCCGCCCCCGGGAGCACAGGCCCCGAGGAGAACGGCAAGAACGAAGAGAACGGCTGCGGTTCGGCTCATGGGCTCCCGCTCTCGTGGGAAAACGCGACGCCACCCCCTTCGTTTCGGCGGCAGAGGGAAAGAAGTTTACCATGCCAGAACGGGTATGCGGAGTTGATGGAACCCAGAAGGTCACCCCCGGGGGGGCGGCAACGGGGAAAACGGGTTGCCCTGCTTTGGTGAACCCGCAAATCCGTCGCCGGGGATCGGCCCGGTCGGCCCGAGACGCCCCCCGGGTCGGGCCGGCCCTGCTCAGGGGAGCCTCGTCGCTGGGCCGGCCGCAGCCGAGCAGCGGCCACGAGGAGGGTCCATGCGATTCGCCGACATCACCGGCTGGGGCAACTGTGTCCCCCTCCGCCGTCATGACCAACGACGACCGGGCCACCTTCCTGGACGCTTCGGAGGGGTGGATCCGCACCCGTTCGGGCATCGAGCGGTGGCATTACAGCCACGTGATCACCTGCGAGATGGCCCGGGTCGCTGCCGAGCGTCGAGTGCTACCTCGGCCCCAACGGGGCAGGGAAGGGAAGAAGGCGCAAAAAAACCGCCGGCCCGAGGGCCGGCGGTTTCGTTTCGGTGGTGGGCGAGGCGGGATTCGAACCCACGGCCTCAGGTTCCGGAGACCTGCGCTCTATCCAGCTGAGCTACTCGCCCGCCGAAGGAAGCGCGTAGTTAACCACAGGGCGGCACGGATTGCAAGAACTTTGGCCCGCCCCCGGCTGCGGGCTATTCGCACTTCAGGATCGCGTAGATTCTGCGGTTCTTCGCCCGTCCCTCCTCGGTGTCGTTGGAGGCGATGGGCTGGCTCGCGCCGTAGCCTTCCGCCTTCATCCGGGCCTTTTCGATCCCGTACTTCTCGTTGAGGAGTTTGACCACCGCTTTGGCCCGCCGCAGCGACAGGTCCAGGTTGTACTGGGGGGTGCCCACGTTGTCGGTGTGGCCCTGGATGATGACCTTGAGTTCCGGGTTTTCCTTGAGGTACTGGGCCACCCGTTCGAGCTCGGCGTAATCGGCCTGCTTGACCACGTCGGAGTCGAAGTCGAACTGAATCTGGAGTTCGACGCATTTGAGCTCCTTCACGTCGTCGGCCGGGTCGAGCGGGTTGGTGCCGGCCACCTTGACCTCGAGGCCGTCGGGCACCGACCCCTTGTCGGTGTCGGGGTCCTTGGGGTTCGTGCCGTGCTTGGCCACCTCGTCCCCGTCGGTGAGCCCGTCGCCGTCGGTGTCGGGGTTTTTCGGATCGGTGCCGTACTGGAGCACCTCCTTCCCGTCGGCGAGCCCGTCGTCGTCCGAGTCCGGGTCGTTGGGGTTGGTGCCGTACTTCTGGGTCTCATCCCAGTCGGTGAGCCCGTCGCCGTCGGAGTCCTTGAGGCATCCCGTCCGGTCCACCGGGGCGCCCATGGGCGTGCCCGGGCACTTGTCCTCGTGGTCGGCCACGCCGTCGCCGTCGGTGTCGATGGGGCAGCCCACGGCGTCCACCGGGACGTTCTTCAGGGTCCCGGGGCAGCGGTCCTTATAGTCGGGCACTCCGTCGCCGTCGGAGTCGGGGGGAGGGGCCGGCTTGGCCATGGCCTTCTGCTTGGCCTCCCAACACGCCTTGGTCTTGGCCAGGAGGTCGTCGGCCGCCCGTTCCGCCGTCTGGAACTCCTCGTCCACCTCGGCCCCGCCGTGGAACTCCATGGCCTCGTGTCGCGCGTGGGCCAGGAGCGCCTCGGCCGTCGCAAGTTCCCGGGGGGCGCACTCCATGGCGTCCATCTTCTGGGCCTCGCCGATCTTCGCCTGGATCGCGGCCACGCGATCGGCATCGGCCTTCGAGAGCGGCCGGATCGCTCCGCAGCCGGCCGTCAGGGCCAGGGCCCCGGCCCCGAGGAGGGCGCCCCAAAGCAGATTCCATGTCCTCATTGGGCACCTCCTTTCGACGTGGCCAGGGCTTTCTGGGCGTTCTCCAACGCCACCCCGGCCCACTCCTTGGCGGCAGACCAGTCGTTCTCGTCCTTTTCGTGCTCCGCCAGGTCCAGGAACGCCTGGGCCTTGTAGAACTCGTAGGGCGCCTTGGCTTCGGCCCCGGCCGCCTTGGCCTGGGCCAGGGTGTCGTGGGCTTGGCCCAGGGTGCCCAGGGTGGAACACCCGCCGAGCAGCCCGACGGCCGCGAGGGCCGCCAACCAGTGCCTTCGTCTCATGGGTTCCTCCTTTCTTCCGATTGCATCGCTTGGTTTACGGATGTGGCCGACCGTCTGCCCAAAGCACCGCACCTCCTTTCCCCAATCCGGGCCCCGGTCGGAGGTGGCGAACACGGTAACGCGGGAATTTCGGCCGTCAAGGAGGTCGGGTATACTGGCTAGGCGGCTGGGCGGCTGGGCGGCTGGGCGGCTGGAAGGCTGGAAGGCTGGAAGGCTGGAAACGGCGCGGGCGCTGGGAGCCGGGGCTGTAAGGCTTTCGGCATTCCCGCGTTCTAGCCTTCTAGCCTCTCAGTACCGGAACGACACGCTGAACCGGAGACGATCATGCGGGTGAAGGTGAATCTGTACGCCGGTCTTCGCAAGTTCGCGCCGGAGGGCAAGGCGCCCTTCGAGGTGGAGCTCCCGGAAGGGGCGACCCTGGGGGAGTTGATCGCGCGGCTCGGCATCCCGGAGGAGAAGCCTCGGATCCTGCTGGTGAACGGGCGGCACGCCGACCCCGGGCGGGAGCTCGCCGACGGCGACGAGGTGGCGCTGTTTCCGCCGGTGGCCGGGGGGTAGGCCGGTCGGGCGGCGGGTCTACCGGGGCGGGCGAAACCGGGCCAGCACCGGGGCGTGGTCCGAGCCCGGGTCGTAGGGGTCGAACCCGGGGCCCTCCTGGGCGGGCCGGAGCCGCTCGTTGTGCACCTCGGCCCCCAGGAAGTGGGGAAGGAGGGATTGGGAGATCAGGATGTGGTCGAGCATCTCCCTTCGGCCCCGGTACACCTGGGTGAACCGCCGGTCGGCCGGGATCGCCTCTTCGCAGGCCACGAGTTCCATCGGCGTCAGTGAGGGGCTGTCGCAGGCCCGGGCGTCCCCCGCCACGATCCGCAGGCCCTCCGAGTCCAACGTGTCGTTGAAGTCGCCGAGCACGACGACCCTCGCCTCGGGGTCCCGCCGCAGCAGGTGGTCGACCGCACGCCGGATCTGCACCGCCTGGCCCAGCCGCTTGGCCTCGGTCACGAGCCGCCCTTCCCCCGCATCCCCCAGGCTCTGCCACCGGTCCGAGGCCCCCTGTCCCTGGAGCTCCCGGGTGTAGGAGGGGATCTTCGATTTCCAGTGGACCACGATGAGGGTCATGGGAAACCCGGGCACCTGCCACTCCACCTGGAGCGCCGGCCGGCTGAACGCCCCCCGCACCCGGACCTCCATGCCGGCCTTCCGGTCCACGACCTCGAGGTCGATCCCGGCGGCCACCGTTTTGGCACCCGCCAGCGGATAGCGCGAGAACACCCCGCACCGTAGCGGGCTAGACCCCCGCTCGGCCAGGACCACGTGGGGATACCCCAGTCCGTCGAGCAGCGGTTCCAGGAGGTCGGGATCCAACAGCTCCTGGAACGCCACGGCGTCGGCGTCGAGCCGGCGGATCGCCCGCCGCAGGGCCTCGAGGTGCCGGGGCAGGCGCTCGCGGGCCTCCGGGGTTTCCTCGTCCGGGCGGACCCCTAGGTTTTCTAAGTTGTAGGTGGCGAGCCGAAGCTCCCGTACGCCGCTCATCCGTCCTCCCCCGCATGGGCCAGGGCCCGGTCGATGGTGGCGAGAAGGTCTCTCGCCGCTTGGAACCGGGAGTCCGCCCGGGCGACGCCCGCGGGATCCACCAGCACGAGCCGGGGGATCACCCGAACCCCGAAGGCCGAGATGGCCTCGCCGTTGCGGTCGAGGAGAATCCTTCCGGCGTACGAGCGCGGCATCCTGCGAACATCGGCGCGGACCACCTCGGGGGGTTCCCGCAAGAACACCTCGACCACCCGCACGCCCCGTTGCCGAAGGTCGCCGGCGATCCGGTTGAGTTCACCCACCTCGTCCCCGCACTGGGGGCACCAGGTCGTACCGAACTTCAGAAGGATCCATCCGGACCTCCCGCCGAGGAGATCCTCTTGCCGGCCGTCCAGGGTCTCGAGCACCAGGTCGGGAACGGGATTGCCCACGCCGGCGTACCGGGCCTCGGTGGACGCCCGGAACGCGCAGAGCAGCGCGGCGACGGCCACGGTGAAGACGATTTTGGAAACTCGGCCCACGGTCGTGCCTCCTTGCGGGAATGAACGGCGGCCGCCGGGGTTCCGCCCCGGGCCCCCTAGGGCGCCCTCCGGGGGGCGGAACCGCGGGTTTGTTCCATTCTGGCCCACGGGCCGCTCCGGCGCAAAGCGTTTTGGCTCACCGAGCCAGGAGGATTCGTGTCCCGACCGCGAGGAGCACGAGGCCCAGCGCCGCCCTCAGTGTTCGCGGTGGTACCCTCCGCCCCCACGCCGCCCCCCACCGCGCGCCGGCGAGGGCGGGCACCCCCGCCAGGGCCCAGGTGGGAAGGTGGAGGTACCCGATCGCCCCGGGAATCGGGTTGCCGCGGGCGAACCCGAAGGCGACGTAGCCCGCGGCCGCCGTGGAGGCGGAAAAGACCATGATGCCGGCGGCGGTGCCCGCGGCCCGGTGGGTCGGGAGACGGCCGGGTCCCGCCAGAAGGGGCACGAGGAGAACCCCTCCGCCGATCCCGAAGGCGGCGGCGATCGCCGCGGCCCCCGCGGCACAAACCCGCAGGCCGGTGAGCGCGAGCGCCGGGAGGGGACGGAGGAGTTCGCGTGCCCACTGGCCCAGGCCGAGCACGATCAAGAACACCCCGAAGGCCAACTGGACCGCTCCGGGGGCGGCAAAGGTCCCCAAGGCGCCCCCGGCCGCCGCGCCGAGGACCACGAAGGGCGCGAGCCGCCGCACCAGGGACCACTCCACCTGGTCTGCCCGGGCCTGGGACCGCAGGGCCGAGACCGCCGCCAGGAGGACCACGGCCTTGGATGTGCCGAGGGCGGTGGGCACCCTGGCCGCAGGGTAGCCCAGCCATCCGAAGAGCTCGAGGAAGGCCGGAGCCAGGAACACCCCGCCCCCGATGCCCAGGAAACCGGCCGCGAGTCCGGCCCCGAGGCCCAGGGGGGGAAGGATCGCCCAGGTCATGGGGGGGCGATCGGGGTGGGGCTATCCCCCATGGAGGACCACCTGGACCTTTCGGGTGCGGGGCCCGTCGAACTCCGCGAGGAAGATCCCTTGCCACGTGCCCAAAGCGAGCCGGCCCCCGACCACGGGGACCTGGACCGACGAGCCCACCAGGGTCGCCTTGATGTGGGCGTCGGAGTTGCCCTCGGTGTGGCGGTAGGGCCGGTTGCGGGGGACGAGCTCCGAGAGGTGGTGCAGCAGGTCGGCCACCACGTCGGGGTCCGCGTTTTCGTTGATGGTGACGCCGGCCGTGGTGTGGGGCACGAACACCGTGCACAGCGCCCCGTCCCGGCGCCGCACCACCTCCGCCACGGCCGCGGTGATGTCCACGAGGCACTCGCGACGGGTTGTCTTCACGGTCAGGGTTTCCATGCGGAGTTCCGTCTGCGGTCTTCGGTCGCCGGTCGTTGGTCTGGGGCCGCTGGGTTCCGGCTCATGCCCCCAGCGCCCGCCCCAGGTCGCGGGCGCGGGCCAGGAGGTCGGGGTGCCGCTCTACGGCCCCGGCCTCCTCCAGACCGGGGGCCACGAGGGCGGTGGGCTCGAAGCCATACGACGTGAGCACCCGCTCCAGGCTCCCCAGGGTCCAGGCGTAGGCGTCGGGATCCGGGTGCCCCTGGGTCACCAGGAGCACCGCCGGCCGCCCCGTTGGGATCCGGAGGGTTCGGTCCGCGCCGCGAAAGGAGTACCAGCGGTCGAGGTACGATTTGAAGAGTCCCGTCGCGTAGCCGTAGTAGATCGGGGTCGCAAGCACCAGCCCCCGGCAGGTCCGCGTCTCGTGCAGCACCGGGGTGAGGTCGTCCTCGAGCACGCACCGGGTGGCCGTGGCCCGGCAGGCGCCGCAACCCACGCACCCCCGGAACGACAGCCGGGCGAGGGGCACCGTCCGGGTCTCGCCCGCCCCCGCCTCCCGGGCCCCGGCCAGCACCTCCTCGGCGAGTCGGGCCGAGTTGGAGGGTTCTCGACCGCTTCCCACCACGCCCAGGATCATCAGTGCACCGCCTCGGACTCCGCGAACCCGAGTTGCACCGCCTTCACGGCGGCCTGGGTTCGGTTTTTCACCCCTAGTTTCTCGAACAGGCTCACCAGTTCCTTCTTTACCGTCTGCTCGGACACGCAGAGTTTCTCGGCGATCTCGGCGTTGTTGTCGCCCCGGGCCAGGTAGCGGAGCACCTGGAGTTCCCGCTCGGTCAGCCCGTACCGCGCCGGGTCCTGCGCCTGGGACAGTTTCTGGTCCGCGAGGAACGGGGAGTGGATCTCGTCGCCGCGGTACACGGCCTTGAGGATCCGTACGAGTTCATCGAGGTCCACGTCCTTGAGAACATAGCCCGCCGCGCCAGCCTTGATGGCCTGGTCGACCTTGGTGGGGGCGTCGTGGAGGGAGAGAATCAGCACCTGGGTGCGGGGGACCCGTTCCCGGATGAGACGCGTGGCCCGGATGCCGTCGAGGCGGGGCATGGCCAGGTCCATCAGCACGATGTCGGGCTGATGCTTCTCGGCGAGCACCACGGCCTCGGTGCCGTCGGAGGCGGTCGCCACCACCTCGATGTCCTCGTCGAGCCCCAAGACCTCTTCGAAACACTGTCGGAGCAGTCGCTGATCCTCGGCGATGAGAACGCGGATCGGCATGGAGCGGAAAACCCCCTTTTCCCCCTTTTTTCAAGGCCAAAACGTGCGACCGCGATGCTCGTACGGTAGCATAGCCCGAAACGCCTGTTCAACGAGGGCGCCGGCCTCGCGGCGCGGGAGGAACCCATGCGAACGGATCTCCAACTCGTGCCCTACCGGGACTACGACTATCCGCGCCTGGTGGCCGAACCGGCGGGGGGGGTGTGGAACCCGGGCCCGGAAACGTTTCGGGTGGAGGAGATCCCCCTGTACCCGTTCTGCGGGGAGGGGGAACACGCCGCCCTCTGGGTGGAGCGCACAAACCGATCCACGCGGGACCTCGCCGTGGCGGTGGCGCGGAGGCTGGATCTGCACCCTGCCGCCGTGGGGTACGCGGGCATGAAGGACAAACGCTGCACCGCGGTGCAGGGGTTCACCGTGGCCGGCGTGGCCACGGATTCGGCCCGGGAGGCCTTCGAGGCCGAGGGATGCCGGGTTCACCTCGCCACGCGGCATCGAAACAAGCTCCGCCTGGGGCACCTGGCCGCGAACCGGTTCCGGGTGGTCCTGGAAGGCGTGCAGGCCGGGGCCGTGGAACGGGTGGTGGCGTTTCTGGAGTCGTGGGGGGTGCCCAACTACTTCGGGCCCCAACGGTTCGGGGGGAAGGGAGACAACGCGGTCAAGGGGCTTGCCGTTCTCCAGGGCGAGGTGCGCCTGGGACGGTGGAAGCGCGACCTCATGGTTTCGGCCCTCCAGTCCCTGGTGTTCAACGAGGTGCTCGCCCGGCGCATCGAGGCGAACCTGCTCGACCGGCCCCTTCCGGGCGACGTGCTCCAGAAAGCGGACTCGGGGGGGCTCTTTGTGTGCGCCGACCCCGAGGCGGACGCCCCCCGGGTGGACCGGTTCGAGGTGGCGCCCACCGGCCCCCTGTGGGGCCGTAAGATGGTCCGCCCCACGGGTTGGGTGGCCCGTCAGGAGGCGGAGGTGCTTTCGGATTTCGGCCTCGAAGAGGAGTGGTTCTCCCGGGAGACGGGCTCCCGGCGCCCCCTGCGGGTGCCGCTGGCCGGGGCGGAGGTGCGGCCGTCGGAGTCGGGCGTCGTGGTCGAGTTCCTGTGTCCGCCGGGCGCGTTCGCAACCTCCGTGGTGCGGGAGATCACGGGAACCCCCGCAGGTTTTACGTAAAATATACGGCAATATATTTTGAAAAGCCGATCTTGACACTCGTATAATGTAGTGCCAAACTCCCCGTGCCAACGGAGTTCGACACGGGGAGAAAGCGATGAGCGTACGGCCTTCCGAGTTTTACACGCCCAAGGTGGTGGGCGCCCAACTCACGGGCATGATCAAAACCAAGGGGCCCAACGAGTACTCGGCCCGGTTGCGGATCCCGGTGGGGATCCTCACGGCCGAGGTCCTCGAGAGCCTGGCGCGGCTGAGCCGGGAGCACGGCCGGGGGGAGGTGTTTCTCACGGCGCGCTACGGCGTGGAGCTGCCCGGGGTGCCCGGGGACCGGTTCGAGGCCCTCCGCCGGGAACTGGCCGAGGCCGGCATCGGGCTTGCGGGGTGCGGCCCCCGCATGCGAACGACCACCGCGTGCCGGGGAACGGTCTGCCCCCATGGCAACGTCGACACCTTCCGGATCGCTTGGGAGATCGACCGGCGGTACAACAACGCCGAGGTCCTGCCCCACAAGTTCAAGGTGGGGGTGTCGGGTTGCGCCTCGAGTTGCTCCAAACCCCAGGCGAACGACGTGGGCCTCGTGGGAGCCGCGAAGCCCGAGTGCGACCCCGACCGGTGCACCGGATGCGGCGTGTGTGTGGAGGCCTGCCACCTGGGGGCCGCGCGGATGGAGGGGGAGGTGGCCACGATCGACCGGTCGGCCTGCGTTTCGTGCGGCGACTGCATCAAGGCCTGCCCCATGGCGGCCATGCGGGAAGCCCGCACGGGGCTTCACCTGTTCGCTGGCGGGCGGTGGGGCCGGGTCAAGCAGGTGGGCCTCCAGGTGGCGGAATTCCTAGGCGAGGAGGAGGCGATCGAGGCAGTCGGCCGGATCAAAGCGTGGTACCGGGACAACGGCCGGCCCAAGGAGCGGCTCGGCCAGACCATGCTTCGTGTAGGCCCCGAGCGGTTTCAGGCCGAGGTGCTCGACGGCGTCGCCCGGGAAAAATGGGTGGCCCTCACCCCCGAGGCGCTCGCGCGGTTCCAGCCGTTTGGGTGAGTGGGAAGGCGAGTAGGCTGGAAGGCTGGAAAGCTAGAAAGCTAGAAGGCTGGAAAGCTGGAAAGCTGGAAGCTTCCCAGCGCCGCTTTGGGGCGCCACTGTGCATGACAGTAACGCCCGAGTCAGTGCCCGGGTGTAGGAGCGGCGTCCCCGCCGCGATCCGGGCCGAAGGCCCGAAGGGAAATGGTCGCGGCTCGAAAGCCGCTACCACAGGTCAGGACAACTGCCGACGCTGGAATCCCGAATGTTCCCAGCCGCCTAGCTGCCAAGCAGCCCAGCCGTCTAGCCGAAGTTGACGAAGGAGGTTCCCCATGTCCTTCCTCGATATCACCGGCGATGTGTGCCCGATGACCCTGGTGCGGGTCCGGATGGCGTTGGAGCAGGTGGAACCCGGGCAGGAGCTCGAGATCCTCATGGCCCCGGGGGAGCCGGTGGCGAGCATTCCCCGGACGCTCCGGGACGAGGGGCACGAGGTCGTCTCGGTGGAGCGGGACGGCGGGGCGTTCCGGGTGCGGGTGCGGAAGAAGGCATGAGCCTCACCGAGGAGGAGATCCACCGGTATTCCCGCCAGATCATCCTGCCCGAGGTTGGGGGGATCGGCCAGGAGCGCCTCAAGCGGTCCCGCGTGCTGGTGGTCGGGGCGGGGGGACTCGGGTCGCCCGCGGCCCTCTACCTGGCGGCCGCCGGGGTGGGAACCCTGGGGCTGTGCGACGCCGACCGGGTGGACCTCACAAACCTCCAGCGCCAGATCCTCCACGGCACCCCGGACGTGGGCCGCCCCAAGGTGGAATCCGGGGCCGAGGCCCTGCGCCGGCTGAACCCCGGGATTCGGCTGGTCGAGCACCCCGTGCGGCTCGCCGCGGCGAACGCCCTCGAGGTGATCCGCGGCTACGACGTGGTGGTGGACGGCACCGACACCTTTCGGTCGAAATTCCTCGTGAACGACGCCTGCGTGGACGCGGGGGTTCCCTACGTGTACGCCGGCATCCTGCGGTTCGAGGGGCAGATCCTCACCGTCGTGCCGGGTCGGGGCCCGTGCTACCGGTGCTTTTTCCGGGAACCGCCTCCCGCGGGGAGCGTGCCCACGTGTGCCCAGGCCGGCATCCTCGGCGCCGTGGCGGGGGTGATGGGAAGCCTGCAGGCCCTGGAGGTGCTGAAGCTGCTCCTCGGGGTCGGGGAGCCGCTCGTGGGCCGGCTGGTCGTGTTCGACGGGGAGGCCCTGACGTTCCGGGAGGTCCGGGTGCGCCGCGACCCCCAATGCCCGGCGTGCGGGGAGGAGCCCTACCGCAGGCCCGTGGCCGACGAGGCCGAGGAGACCTGCCGGGCCCCGGAGGCGGGGTGCTGAGGCCCACGACGGTATCGCCGGTCGCGGGGTGGGGGACCGGCTCCGGCCGAGCGCGACTGCGGCACCTTTTTTCGCCGCGCCTTCCGAGCAACTTCGGCTAGGCGGCTGGGCTGCTCGGCAGCGAGGCGGCTAAGAACATTCGGGCTCCCGACGTCATCGCGCCGGCGAACCCTTGGGAGCGGCTGCCGTATCGGGGGCCAGAGTTCAGAGGTTAGAGTTCAGAGCACCCCTGTCCTCTGTCGTCTGTCTTCTGGCACCTGGCACGGTCTCCGGTCCCTTCGCCCAGGGCGCGGCGATCCACCCTGTGGCCGAAACCGAGAAGTTATCGTTCTTGCGGACAGGCCGCGCTCCACGGCCTACGGCAGCTTCCAAAGCAATCCAAGCCTGGTGGAGCCCAGCGACGTAGACGTAAACGGCGGCGCCGGGTTTTCCGTGATCGCGCGGGTCCCTGGTTCCCGTACCGACACCCGGGAGTTGATCATTCTCCCGTCGGGATTCGTATCCCTCGGGACCCCTACCCGGCCTCGCCTTCGTTCCCGTCCCGGGTTTTCGCCTGCTTGGGCTGGTAGAGCGCGTTTAAGAACCGGTCGCGCATCCAAGTCTCGTGATCCAGGCACTCCTCGGGGAGATTTTCGAGGGGGATCACCGCTTTGGCCATGGCCTTGTGGCCCCCGGCGCTTCCGAACGCCTCGAATGCTGCCTTGGTGACCTCCCCCGCGCTCCGGCCGGTTCCGAAGCTCCGGACCGAGATCACGAGTTTTCCGCCGTAGATCCCCGACACGACCGACCACTCCACGCCTTCGATCTCGAGGCCGAAGTCCGCGATGAAGGGCACCACGTCCTCCCGGGTCAGGGGGCCCAGGTGGGCGAACAAGATGTCGTCCACGATCTGGGTGTGGGCCAGGGCCTGGCTGAGGGCCGGCAGATCCCGGCGGGGGAACTGGGGCCTATCGATCCGGCGCAGAAGGGCGTGGTTCGCCAGGGGGTAGAGCGCCGCAAAGGCCGACACGTCCATGGGGGTGGTGTCGCGGCCCAGGAGTTGGGTGTCGGTCTTGATCCCGTAAAGGAGCGCCGTGGCGAGCCGCTGGGAGATGGGGACGTCCGAGGCCAGCAGGTACTCCGTCATGATGGTGGACGTGGCCCCGTACTTGGGCCGGATGTCGGCGATCGTGGCCCGGCACTGGGACCGGCGGGGGTGGTGGTCGATGACCAGGTCTACCCGCAGCGGGATGTCGGGGGAGTGGAGCGGTTGAACGTCGAGCAGGGCCACCCGGTCGAACCGGGAGAGGTCGTCTGGGGCCAGGGTCTCCACGTGGATGTCGAGGAGCTTCACCATGGCCACGTTCTCGGGCCGGGTAACCCTGCCGAACGCGCCGATGACCGCGGTGAGTCGGTTGCGGCCGAGGAGCGCCCGGAGCGCCAGGGCCGAGGCCAAGCCGTCCGGGTCGGGGTCGTCCTGCACGAGGAGCAGCACCTTCTCGGCCCCCTCGAACAGCTTTCGGATGGCCGCGAGCATGCGGCGGGTGGCCGCTTTCTCGAGTTCGGCGCGCAGCCGCACGTTGCCCAGTTGCCCGGTGGGAACGAAGAGCACCCGCTCCTTCCACGCCTCGGGAGGCGTTCGGCCCGGTTCCAGGAGCGCCGCCACGGCGGCATCGGGCACCGCGCGAAGCAGGGTGCGGAGCACCCGGTTGAGCTCCGGGGCCCGGGGCAGGTGCACGAGGATGCGGTCCTCGGCCCCCACCCGGGCCCGGCGGTAGAGGGCCGGATCGCCCAGGTCGCCCGTGGCGGTTCGGAATCCCCGACGCCGGGCCTGACGGGCCAGGGCGGGTTGGTCGGTGACGAAGGCCATGGGCTCCTGGGCGGATTTGGGATCCAGGAGCAGAAGGGGAAGGTCGGTCCGGCTGACGACAACGACGGCCATGGTCGGGAACGGGCCTCACACCGGCGCAGGGGTTCTGGGGAAACCGCAAAGGGCTAGAAGTGTAGGCTCGCGACCCCGCAGGGTCAACCGCGCACGGCCCGGGCCAGGGCCGTCGGGAGGTCGCGGGCCGGAAGAACCCGGCTCGCCCCGCCGGCCTCGATGACGGCCTTGGGCATGCCCAGGAATTTGCTCGAGGGGTCGTCGATCACCAGCACCTCGGCCCGGGCCTTGCGCAGGGCGAGGGCGCCCTCCACGGCGTCCTTCTTGGCCGAGAGCCCCGTGAGCACCACTCCCACGACCCGGCGTCCCAGGGCCTTGGCCGCCGTGAAGAAGAGGATGTCGATGCTGGGCTTGAAGTGGAGTTCCTGGGGCTTGGGGCTCAGGACGATCCGGCCGGTGGGCGAAAGCCCTAGATGGAGCCCCCCAGGCCCCAGGTAGACGCATCCGGGCTCGGGTCGGGCGCCGTTTTCGGCCACGCAGACCCGAAACGGCACCCGCTTTTCCAGCGTCTGGGCGAACCCGGCGGTCATGGAACCGGGCATGTGGAGGGCCACCAGGATGGGAGCCGGGAGATCGCCGGGGAGCTTCGCCAGAAGGTCGGTGAGCCCGGCCGGCGCGCCCGTGCTTCCCCCGATGCAGACAATCCGGTCCATGGCCTCCCCCTAGAACAGCCGGAATCCGCGCACGTCCATCACCCGGGTCATCACCTCGTCGAGCACGGGTTTGAGCCGGTCGCCCTGGAGCCCCACGAGGGCCAGGTCCCGCTCGTCCAGTTCGGCGTCGGCCGCGTCGAACCCGGCGCCCACCCCCAGGATGCCGCACACCCCGTCGGCCAGTCGGACTAGGGCAGCCAGGCGAGGATTCTCCACCTCGGCGTCCCGGTCGTGGTGGGAGCGGATCACGTCCCGGAGCACCGGCGCCAGGTTCCAGCGCTCGGCCACCAGGGCCCCGACCTCGGCGTGGTTCGTGCCCAGGACCTCCCGTTCCGCCTGGGGGAAGGGGATCCGCCGGGTCTTAACCGCCTCGACCACCTCTTGGAACCGCGGTGCCAGCAGGGTCGCCAGCACCACCTTTCCGATGTCGTGGAGAAGCCCCGCCGTGTACGCGACGTCGGTGAGATCGGGCGCCGCCTTCTCGGCCAGGGCAAGGCATGCCGTGGCCGACCCGAAGCTGTGCTCCCACAGGCCCTCGGAGGTCTGGGCGTAGGCCTCGAAATCCCCCTGGATCACCGAGTGGACGAAGCTCGAGAGCACGAGGTTCTTGGTCATCTCGAAGCCCAGGAGCACCACGGCCCGCTGGATGCTGGTGACCTCCTTGCCGAGTCCGTAGAAACCGGAGTTGCACAGCTTCAGGACCCGGGCCGCGAGCGTCGGGTCCTTGCACACCACCTGGGCCAGGTCTCCCACGGCGAAGTCCTCGGTCCGGCTCATCTGCATGACCTCGGACACGGTCTGGGGCATGGGCGGAAGTCGCTCCAGGCGGTCGCTGATCTCGGCCAGGATCGGGGCGGGCTGAACCATGGTGATCTCCGGGGAAATGTCGGTCTGCCGTTCGTCGGTCTGCGGTCTTCGGTCGAAGGGCTCCCGCCGGCGCGCGGGAAGCCCCCGCCCTGGAACACGGGTCGGCCCAAGCGGCCGGGATCTTTAGCCGGAACCCGTTCCCCGCCCCCCCGGCAATACGTCCGAACGTATTCGTACCCCCGCGGAGGGTGGAGGGGGTCAGACGAGGGGTTCGTCCGGGCGGACCCGCAGGTGCTCCGTCACCGTGCGGGGCAGTTGGCCCACGAGCTGGCCCTCCCGCAGGAGCCCCACCCCGATCACCGCGCCCTCCCACCGGAGGAGCACGAACCCCCGGCCGGGGCGGTCCACCGGGATCGTCTGCCCCTGCAGGAGGGCCCGGAGTTGCTCGTCCCGGAGGTCCACGGCCCCGCCCCCGGCCCCGGACGCCAGGAGTTGGACCCCCCGGGTGGCCGGTTTGAACCGGCCCGGCCCCATCTCCTTGGCGAGCCGGAGCCCGCCCCCGGCGAGTTGGAGCGCCTCGGCCGCTTCGGCCGCCTCCCCGCGCACGGCGCACACGTACCCGCTGCGGCGAAAGAGCCGAAGGCCCTCAAACGCCTCCGGGGGCACGCCGAACCGCTCGCCGAAGTAGGCGATGACGGCCCGGGTCTCATCCGGGTTTAGCCAATCGAGCGACAAAGAAACCCTCCGAATCGAACCGGTGGGGATAGAGGCGGCGGGTCAGCGCGAGCTCAGGAGGGAACCGGCGCCCCTCCCACTCCGGAAGCCCCGGTTCGGCCGGCACGTCCACCGGCACCGGGAGCACCCGGGCCCCCTCGCGCTCCACCAGGCCGGCCAGGATCGCCTCGTTCTCCTCCGGGGCGTAGGTGCAGGTGGAGTACACGAGTTCGCCGCCCGGTTCCAGGACGTCCCAGGCCCTCTGGATGAGGCCCGTTTGTTGGCGCGCCAGGGCGGCCCGGAACTCCCCGGAGATCCTCCGGGGTTTGGCGTCGGGGCCGCGCCAGGTGCCCTCGCCAGAGCAGGGGGCGTCCACCAGCACCCGGTCGAACCGAAGCCGCTTGGGGAAGTTCTGGCCGGCGTAAGCGGTGATCAGGACCGACGCCGCGCCCATCCGCTCGAGGTTTGCGGCGAGCGACTTGATCCGCCGGCGGTTGGGCTCGTTGGCCACCACGAGCCCCCGGTCGTCCATCTCCTGCACGAGCAGGGTGGTCTTGGATCCCGGGGCCGCGCACAGGTCGAGCACCCGGTCCCCGGGGCGGGCCCCCAGGGCCCGGGCCGACACGGCCGACGACGCGCTCTGGATGTACACGAAGCCGAGCGCGTGGACCAGGGTGGCTCCGAAGGCGAACCCCTGGGGGGCCTCGATGACGCGAAGGAGATCCGGATACCAGGATTCCGGCCGGACTCGCACCCCGGCCCGGGACAGCCGGTTCACCACCCAGTCGGAGGCGGCCTTGCGAGGGTTGACCCGCAGATGGACCGGGGCCGGCGCCTCGTGGGCCGCGCAGAAGGCCGGGAAATCGGGCACGATCTCCCGGTACCGGGCGAACCGGTCGGCGAACCGGGACAAGGGGCCTTACTCCCCGAAGACGAGTTCGGTCTCGAGGGGGATGCCCTGGGCCACCGAGGCCGAAACGATGCAGTACTTCTTGAAGATCTCGTAACAGCCCTCGACCTTTCGGCGATCGGCCTCGGCGGCCCCGACCCGGATCCGGGCCCGGATCCGGACGACCCGCAACAGGCCCTCCTCGTTGCGGGCCACCTCGCCCTCCATGTCCATGGCCAGGGGGGCCTCGACCCGCTTCTTTTGGAGGCACAGGGCGAGGCTCGATAGGAGGCACCCCCCCACCGCCGTCAGAAGGTAGTCCATGGGGCACGGCGCCGCGCCGTCCCCCCCGAGGTCCTTGGGTTCGTCGAGGCCGTAGGGCGGCAGGTCGCGAACCCTCACGGTGGCCCGGAACCCGCCGGCATGCTCGATCGTCTGGGTGAAACGAAGGGTCTGGATCTGGGACATGGGAGCACCTCCATCAGGGAGTGTGGCAGGCTCCGGTTCGTCTCGGGTTCGCCCGCCTCTGGCGTTGGGCCTCGTAGAGGATCATGGCCGCGGCTGCCGCGACGTTGAGCGACTCCACGGCGCCTTCCATGGGCAGCGTGATCCGGAGATCCGTCAAGGCCGTAAGCCCGCGGCCCAGCCCCCCTCCCTCCTGGCCGAGGAGCAGGGCGAACCGGCCCGAGAGGTCGAGGGCGTCCGGGGGGGTGCCGCCCCGGCTCACCGTGGCGGCCGCCGGGAGGCCGGCGTCCCGGAGGAAGCCAGCCGGGTCGTCCACCCGCAGGGTCGGGAGCCGGAGCAGGGACCCGGCCGAGGCCCGCAGGGCCTTGGGATTTCCGGGGTCCGCAGCCCCCTTGACCAGAACGAGTCCCGCCGCGCCCGTGGCCTCGGCCGTGCGGGCGATCGTGCCCAGGTTCCCGGGTTCCTGGAGGCGGTCGAGCACCACCACGGGGCCGGGCCGTGTCAGGAGATCTTCGGCCGACCAGGCCGGGGCCTCGAAGGCCACCACCACGCCCTGGGGCGTGGCGGTGTCGGCGGCCTCCCGCACCGCGGCCCGGGTGGCGTGGGCCACCGGGTCGCCCCGGGCCCGGACGCGCCGGAACAGCCGGGCCTCGCGCTCCCCCCGCTCCTCCCAGCCCTCCTCCAGGAGCCACAGGCGCACCCGGAGCCCGGAGGCCAGCACCTCCTCGGCCAGGCGGATCCCCTCGGTCACCCATGCCCCCTCCCGCCGGCGGAACCGGCGGTCGGCGCCGAGGCGGGCGAGCCACCGGACGCGCTCGTTTCTGGGGGATCGGATCGTGTCCGCCACGGGCCGCGCCTCCTTTCCCTCCGTGGCCCCGCCGGGGGCCGCCCGGCCGGACCAGACTACCCTTCCGGGCCGGGGCCGGTAAAGCGCGGGGCTGGACACCCCCGCCGGGGTTGGTAGCCTTGCCGCCAACCGGAACCGGTCCCGAGAAGACGGAGGAACCGATGGCGGAGGCGAAAGCGGTTCTCTACGCGGTGCCCTGGTGCGAGAAATGCCGCGCCGTGCGCCAGATCCTCGACGCGGCGGGCGTGGGCTACGAGGTGGTGGACCCCGAGGCCGACCCCGAGGCGGGCCGGCGCCTGGAGGGGCTCACGGGGGGCGGGGTCGAGGTGCCCGCCGTGGAGGTGGGGGGGCGCCTCCTCGTCGATCCCGCCCCCGGGGAACTGGGCGAGGCCCTGGGATTCGACCCGGAGTCCCTGCCGCCGGCGTACGACGTGGCGATCCTGGGCGGCGGGCCCGCGGGCTTGACGGCGGCGATCTACACCGCCCGGGAGGGGCTGCGCACCCTCGTCCTGGAGGCGGCCATGCCGGGCGGGCAGGCCGCCCTCACCGACCGGATCGAGAACTACCCCGGGTTCCCGGAGCCCGTGAACGGCGCAGAGCTGATGGAACGGGTGTACCGCCAGGCCCTCAAGTTCGGGGCCGAGGTCCGGACGTTCGAAGGGGCCGAAGGGCTGGAGCCGGCCAGCACCCTGGTGCGGGTGCTCACCCCCCGGGCCGAGGTCCTGGCCTGCGGGGTGATCGTGGCCACGGGGTCGGTGTACCGGCGCATGGGGGTTCCGGGGGAGGAGGAGCTCGTGGGCCGGGGGGTGAGCTTTTGCGCCACCTGCGACGCCCCGTTCTTCAAGGGAAAGCACGTCGTCGTGGTGGGGGGCGGAAACTCGGCCCTCCAGGAAACCGTGCACCTGGCCCAGTACGCCGACCGGATCACCCTGGTGCAGAACCTCGACCGGCTCACCGCAAGCCGGGTGCTCCAGGAGCGGGTGCGGGCGTTGCCCCAGGTGGAGATTCGGCTGGGCCAGCGCGTCCGGCGGGTGCTTGGGACCGACGGGGTGGAGGGGGTAGAGGTGGAGGACGCGGCCACCGGCCGGGTGGAGACGGTCCCCTGCGACGGCGTGTTCGTGTTCATCGGGCTCCAGCCCAACGCGGGGTTCCTGAGGGGCACGGTGGAGCTCGACGAGGGCGGCTTCGTGAAGACCGACCCGGCCACCCTCGCCACCTCGATGCCCGGGGTGTTCGCCGCCGGCGACGTGCGTTCGGGGAGCCGCAAACAGATCACCTCGGCCGTGGGGGAGGGAACCGTGGCCGCCTTCATGGTGGCCGAGTGGATCGAGCGCCGGCACCGGGGGGGTGGCTGACCCGGACCGGGAGGCCGCCCGCGCGTTCCACCCGAGCGGAAAAGGCCGGCCCCCGCGGGGGCCGGCCTTCGGGTCCGGCGGAGAAGGCCGCGGTCACACCTCGTGGGCCTCGAACTTCTCCTTGGCGCAGCCGCACACCGGACACTTGTCGGGGGCCTCTCCCCGCACCGTGTACCCGCACACCGGGCAGATGTGGAGGGTGCCGAACGAGATGTCCTTGCCCTGGTCCACGGCGGCCTTGGCCTCCTCGTAGAGCGCCTTGTGGACCTTCTCGGTCTCCAGGGCGTAGTGGAAACTGCGAGCCGCGGCGTTCTCGCCCTGGAACTCGGCCACCTGCTTGTAGACCGGGTACATCTGCTCGATCTCGAAGGTCTCGCCGTCGATGCCGCCCTGGAGGGCCTGGCTCGTGGTCTGGTACCCGAACACCCCGCCGGCCGTCACCGCCGTGTCGCCCACCTGGTCCTTGAGCACCCGGTAGTGGTTGCCGGCGTGGATCCACTCGGCCCGGGCCACGGCCCGGAACAGCCGGGCCACCCCGGGGAACCCCTCCTTCTCTGCCAGATCGGCCCAGTGCAGGTAGCGCATGTGGGCCATGGACTCCCCGCCGAACGCGCTCTTCAGGTTGGCCTCGGTCATCGCGTTCATGAACTCTCCTCCTCTCTGGGTGAGAAAACGGGCAAACGTCGCCGAAAAGATAGCCAGGCGGCCTTCGAAGTCAAGCCACCGTCCGTTCGAGCAGGGGCAGGATCTCCCTCGTGTAGAGGTTGTCCCATACGTAGTGGCGGATCACGTGGCGGAACATGCTCTGGGTGTTGTTGCTCCGGGCGATGGCGAGCACCTTCTCCGCAATGGCCTCCGGGGACTCGTCGAGGCCGAAGTAGGTGACGTTGTCGCCCCCGATCTCCCGGAACGGAGGGATGTCGGAGCACACGATGGGCAGCTTGATCATGCCGGCCTCCAGGAGCGGGATCCCGAACCCCTCCTGGACGCTGGGGAGAAAGAGCACGTCGGCCAGGAGGTAGAGGTCCCGGATGGTGATCCGGTCGGCCGTCAGGCGCTCCCCGCTCCGGAACCGGTACTCGGCCATGATCAGGATGTCGTCGAGCACCCCGAGATCCCGGGCGAGGTGGCGGAGCTTCCGGTAGTACGCCAGGGTCTTCTCCTCGTGGGGGTCGTAGGCCCCGGTCAGCAGGAGCCGGGCCTTGAGCCCCCTGTCCTGGAGGGCCCGCACCACCCGGATCGACAGCTCGATGTTCTTGCGGGGGTGAAGCCGGGAGGGGTGCACCAGCAGGAAGTCAGCCTCGAACAGCCGCTGTTCCTGGATCACCCGCACCGTGGTGGGGTCGAGCCGGAAGAACCGGATCGGGTCGATGCCGTTGGGCACCACGTGGATCTCGGCGCCGGGGCCGTAGAGGGCCTGGAACTGCTCCCGCCGGGCCTCGGTGATGGTGACGTAGGTCACGTTGGGGTTGTACCGGCGCAGGATCTCCCACACGGGGTGCGAGAGCCGGGGGGCCATGTGGTCGTAGAAGAAGGGGCTGTCGTGGTTCCAGGCCACCACCCGGATCGCCCCCTCGTCGGCCAACCGGTGGAGGGCCCGGGCCAGGGGCAGGTTGTAGGCCATGGCGAGCACGTTGTGGGCGATGACCACCTCGAACCCAGCCAGGGTCTCGGCGAGGTAGGAGTGGACCTCGTCGGTCACCCGGTCCAGCGTGCGGGGGTCCTCCCGCCCGATCTCCTGGGCCCGGGCCACCCGTTCGTACCGGGACCCGAGCTTGGGGTTGATCTCCACGGGGTACTCGTCGGTGAACGGCCCCCCGGCGCCGGCCACGATCTTCACGGGGTGGAAGTGGCGCCGGAACAGGGAGGCCTGCTGGCGCACCACCTCCTCCACACCGCCTACCACCGGCGGGCAGGAGTAGTGGACGAGGGCGATCGGGAGTTTGGGCTGGGAACCGGGCATCGGTTGCCTCCGGGGCTCAGGGTTCCAGGAGTTGGCCGTTGCAGCACCGGATGAGGTGGAGGAGTTTCTCCTCTAGCACCTCGAAGCTGAAGAACCTTCGGGCGATCTCGTAGTTTCGGTCCACCATGGCCCGGCGCCGAGCGGGGTTCGAGAGGACCTCCCGGATCTGGTCCACGGCCTGGTGGGTTGCAAAGCCCTCGATCTCGATCACGTCGAAGCCCCTCGGTTCGATGTCGGCCACGTAGATCGAGTACCGGTTCACCACGATGGGTTTGCGGAAGTAGATCGCCTCCAGGAACGCGTTTCCGAACCCCTCGTAGCCGCTGGGGTAGGTCACGAGGTCCGCGGCCTGGTAGGCGTCGGCGATGGTGTAGAGGCGCTCTCCCCGGTCGTTCGTGCCCCGCTCGGAGGCGATCAAGTGGTCGATAAAGACGAGCTCCACCCCCAGGTTCTCCGCGTATTCCTTCACCCGCAAGGTGTACTCGTCGCCCTCGTCCCCCGAACCGTGGGAGATCACGAGCCGCGGCTTGGGGAGCTGGAGGTAGCGGACGATCTCGATGGACCGCTCGATCCACTTGCGGGGCACCACCCGGGTGGGCTGGAGCACCAGGACGTCGTCGTCCCCGAACCCGAGCCGCGCCCTGAGGCTCCGGCAGTACTCGTCGCACGGCGGCGGGGGGTTCGCGAAGTCATACACGTTGGGTACCACCGTGTTCGACACACCCCGCCGGTGGGCGAGTTGTTCGGACGCGAGGGAGTTGATCACCACGTGCTGGATGCTCGGGAGATCCGGCGGAAACGCGCAGTCTAAAAGATCGCGGCAGGCGCTCACCAGGAACCGGTCGCGCTCCCAGGAGAAATCGTGGTGGTGGGCGATGGTGGGGATGCCGGTCTCGGCGACGAACTCGGCCGTGGCGAGCCCCAGGGGGATGTTGAGCGGGATCGCCAGGATGTTCTCGGGGATCAGGAGGTCGATTTCGAACCGGTCCCGAAACGCGTAGAGGGCCTCCTTGAACTCGGCGGCGAGTTCCCGGATGCGCTCGCTGGCCCAACGGGGCCGGGTTTTCCGGCCGAACAGCACGGCCTGGAGTTCCAGGATCTCAGGGTGGAGGAAGTGGAACCGGGGCCCCAGCATCGAGCGGTCGGCCGGCCGGTCGAGCTCCCCGGCCAGGTAGAAGCAACGGTACCCGTTTCGTTCGAGCACCCGGGCCCACTTGTCGAGCTCCAGCGACACCCCGTCGGTACCCGCGATGCGGGTCGAGACGAACCCCACGTTGCGGATGGCGGACGGTCGGCAGTCGGTCGGCATGGCGCGTCACCTCCGGTCTGGATCGGGAGTCGGGGGGGCGGCCACCAGGCGAAACAGGTACGGGAAGATAAGGCTCGAGGCCATGGCTGCCAACACCAGGGCCCCGGTGAGCCGCGGGGTCAAGAGGCCCATGCGCTCCCCGAGGGCCCCGGCCACTACCATCATCGAAAGGGGGGCCGCGAGCAGGAGCGCCATGGCTCCCCCGTCGCGCAAAGAGTGGCCGAGTTTGGGGGCCAGGGCCACCACCGGGGCCCGGGCCGCCAGGGCCGCCAGGGTGAGCACCCCGGCCCAGGCCAACACCCCGGGGTCGGTCAGCAGGGCGGGGGGAAGGTCGGCGCCCACCCCCACAAAGAAAAACGGGGTGAAGAACCCAAACCCCACGGCGTTCACCTTGTCCTCGAAAAGCCCCTTGTTGGGGAACACGTAGCTCGTGATGAGCCCGGCCATGAACGACCCCAGGATCGGCTCGACCCCGGCCGCCTCGGCCAGCACGGCCCCGGCGAAGGCTAGCACGATCACGCCCCGGATGCCCTCCTCGGCGGGGTCCTGGCTCGTCATGACCCGCTCGACCCAGTCGGGATGCCACCAGCCCAGGAGGTAGATGACGTGGAGGGTTACCGCGGCCGCCCCGAGGAGCCCGGCGAGTTTGGCGAGCATCCACAGGGCGTGCACCGACACGCCGTGGGCCGCGTAGGAGTCGGCCGCCGTGAGCACGAGGATGCACACCACCTCTCCCACCAGGGCGAACCCGATGAGGTCGCGGCCCAGGGCCGTGCGGGCGTGGCCGGTCTCCTTGAGCACCGGGATCACGATGCCGGCCGAGATCATGGCGGCGCAAAGCCCCAGGTACGCCGGGACCCCGGCCGCGCCGAAGGCGAGCGCCGCACCCCCCAAGGAGGCCGCGGCGGCCAGGGCGTAGGCCAGGGGCCGGCGCGATCCGGCCATGGCCCGAAGGTCGAGCTCCATGCCGGCGATGAACATGAGGTAAAGGAATCCGAGTTCCCGCAGGAGCCGGAACCACTCGGGCTGACCCCGGAGCAGGGTGTGGAAGAGCACGGCGCCGTAGAGGATCTCGAGCACCGGGGCCGGCACCCGAAGCCGCCGAGACACGAAGGGCGCCAGGGCCGCTCCGCCCACGATCAGGAACAGCCCCAGGTGCTCGGGGTTCACCCCGTGGTGGGGCGCCGGGCTCACAGGGCCTCCTCGTCGGGGGGCAGAAGCAGGGTGCTCGCCGGGCAGTGGCGCACCACGAGCCAGGGCGGATCGGGCTGGAGGAGGGACCGGAGGAACCCCGGTCGCCTCCACCCGCCGGTGTCGAGCACGGCCAGGTGGTATCCGTGGAGGGCCTCCTCGGTCGCCCGTACCGGGTTCCCCGCGAGTTCCTCCACCTCGATCCGCACCCGGTGGGCCAGCGCCATCTCGGCGATGATCTTCCGGATCTCCTCGGGATCCGACAGGTCTTCGGGGGCCGCCATGTGGGGCGACGGCAGGCTCAGGAGCACCGCGGCCTCTGCCCCGAGGACCGGGGCGATCTCGGCCAGGGCCTCCACGGCGTGCTCCACGTCGACCCCGGGCACCGCCGGCACGGCGAGCCGTTCGTAGGGAAACGTGCCGGCCGCGAGCAGCAGGGGGGCCGCCCGCTGCTCCACCAACTCCCGGAGGAACGCCTTGCGGCCGGCATCGGTGCGGGGCACGCCTCCGGCGAAGAGGCAGCGCCGACAGACCACCACGAGCCCGTCCCCGCCCTGGCGGGGCGGCGGCCAGGCCCCGGGGAGCGGCCCCTCGGCGGCGAGGACCTCCTCCGGTTCGACCCCGGCGGCGGACCACCGGGATTCCAGAACGGCCCGCCGGTCCCGCGCATCGCCGGCGAGCACGAGCCGCATGGGCTCCAGGGGGAACGTCCGGGCCACGTAGGCGAGTTCCTGGAAGAATCGGTCGTCCTCGCCGCCGAAGAGGCAGGCCGTGAGCACCGAGCCGTACTCCAGGGGGAACTGCCGGAAGCTCAGGGTCAGCAGTTCCACCACCGTGCGAAGCGCCCCCGGGTCGCCGGCCAGGACGACCCGGTCCCCGCCCCGGAGCACGGTGTTCCCGTGGGGCACCACGATCTCCTCGCCCCGGTACACCAGCGCCACCTGCCAGCGCCGGGGCCGGAGCGCCGAGAGGGGCTTCCCCACGAGCCGGGACCGGGGGTGAACGTCGGCCTCCACGATCTCGTCGCGCCCGAGGCCGATGCCCTGGGCCACCCTGGCCCGGGACTCGATGCGGTTCCGAAGGGCGATGGCCCCCAGTTCCAGCACCCCCTCCACCTCGACCCCGAGGGCCCGGAACGCCTCGATCCCGGCCGGCGTGATCCCAACCGCCACGATCCGGGGCACGTCGAAGTGCTCCCGGAGCACCCGGGCCACCTCCAGGTTGACCCGCTCGGAGGTCACCGTGAGGGCCACCACCTGGGCGTCGGCTGCGCCGGCGTCCTCAAGCACCAGCCGGCTCGTGGCGTCCCCCTCCACGGTCCGCACCCGGCCCTGGCGAACCTCCCGGGCCCGCTCCAGGGCCCCGGGGTCCCGGTCCACGCAGACCACGTCCAGGTCCCGGGACAGCCGCTCCAGGAGCTCCTGGCCCACCCGGCCGGCGCCCACCACGAGGCAGGTGGCCCGCTGCATGGCGCTACGCCGTCAGGAGCCGCAGCTCGATCGCCCGGGCCGCCTCCACCAGCGCCCGGGCCAGGTCCTCGAACTGGCCCTCGGTGAGGGTGACCCGGTCGCCGGCCGTGACGAGCTTCACCTTGCCCCCGGGGTAGCGGAGTTCGAGGGTCGATTCGCCGAGGGCCTCCAGGGCCCGCCGGTCCAGGGGTCCGCCCCGAAGCGCCGCCCGGTAGAGCTGGAGAAACAGGGGGACCCACGGGGGGGCCTTGGCCAGGGCCCCCGGGGTGCCGGCCAGGGTCTCGACCCCAGCGGTGGTTTCGGGAAGCGGCGGAAGCTCCCGGAGCCCCAGGGCCCGGGCGAGGAAGGCCCGGAAGTGGTCCCCGAGCGCCAGCACGGCCACGTCGGTGAGCCGGTCGGGCGCGGCCTCTAGGGCTCCCCGAACGGCCGCGAGCTCCGGCCCGAGTTGGGCGGCCGAGGCCGCCGGGTTGTTCACGAGGTCGGCCACCCGCTTCGTGGCCAGCCGGAGCCCGTACTCGGCGGCCCTCACGAACCCGAGCACCCCCTCGACCGCCTCTTCGAAGGCCCAGAGGGCCCGTTCCACATCGCTCGCCATGGTGACTCCTTGGACGGCTAGGAAGCTGGAAGGCTGGAAAGCGGGGAGGCCCAACCTCCTTCTTTCCGGCCGGGCTTTCTTCGCGCACCCGAACGGTCGGATACTGTAACGACAAGCGCGGGGGAGGCAAGCGGCGCGCCGTTCGGATGCCGAGGCGGGAACACCACGGAGGACACGGAGAACACGGAGGGAGCGGGAGTCCGGCTCTTTTCGTGTTCCTTGCAAGGTGAGATGACAACTCAAACTCCCGTGGACGAATTGGAACAGAAGGTCTCCCGGTTCCCCACCCGGCCCGGCGTCTACCTCATGAAGGACGCCGAGGGGCGGGTCCTGTACGTGGGCAAGGCCAAGAACCTCCGGGCCCGGGTGCGCACCTACTTCCGGGAAGGGGCCGACGGCCGGCTCCGGGTGCGGTTCCTGATGGCCCGGGTGGCCGACATCGACTTCGTGGTGACCGACACGGAAAAAGAGGCCCTGATCCTCGAAAACACCCTGATCAAGCGCCACCGGCCCCGGTACAACGTGGACCTCCGGGACGACAAGACCTACCTCTCGCTCCGGCTCGACGTGCAAAACCCCTTCCCCCGGCTCACCACGACCCGCCGCATCGTGCCCGACGGCGCCCTCTACTTCGGCCCCTACTCCTCGGCCCGGGCCCTCCGGGAGACCGTGGAGCTCATTCAGCGCATCTTCCCCCTGCGCCAGTGCCGGGACCGGGAGTTCCGGGCCCGCACCCGGCCCTGCCTCTATTGCCAGATGCGGGGGTGCCTGGCCCCGTGCTGCGGCCGGGTCACGCCCGAGGCCTACCGGGAGATCGTGGACCAGGTGGTGGCGTTTCTGAAGGGGCGGGGCCGCGAGCTCCTCGACGACCTGAGGGCCCAGATGGCCCAGGCGGCCGAGCGGCTCGAGTTCGAGGAGGCCGCCCGGCTGCGCGACCGGATTCGGGCGGTGGAGGAGACCCTGGAACGCCAGAAGGCCGTGACCCACCGGCCCGTGGACCGGGACGTGGTGGGCTGGGTCCGGGAGGGGGGGGAGGCCGAGGTGGTGGTGCTGGTGGTCCGAAGCGGCAACCTGATCGACCGCCGGTCCTACTACCTGGACCGGTTGGAAGAAGACGACGCCGAGGTCATGGCCCAGTTCCTGCGGCAGTACTACCGGGGCGACCGGATCGTGCCGGCCGAGGTGGTGGTGGGCGTGGACGTGGGGCCCGAGGAGGCCGGCGTGCTGGAGGAGTGGCTCGGGGAAAAGCGCGGGGGGCGGGTCCGGGTGGTGCACCCCAAGCGGGGGGAGCGCCGGGAGCTCGTGCGCATGGCCGAGGGGAACGCGGCCGAGCTCCTCGAGGAGCGGCGGAAGACCAAGGTCGGTTACGAGGCGGCCCTGGCGGAACTGCGGGACCGGCTGGGCCTGCCCGACCTGCCGCGCCGGATCGAGGGGTACGACATCTCCAACCTCCAGGGCCGGGAGGCCGTGGGGAGCATGGTGGTGTTCACCGACGGGTTCCCCGACCCCGGGGCGTACCGGCGGTTCCTCATCCGCACCGTGGAAGGGGCCGACGACTTCGCCTCGCTCTACGAGGTGCTTCGCCGGCGGCTGGGCCGGCGGGGTCAACCGGGGTGGGAGCTGCCGGACCTGGTGCTGATCGACGGGGGCCGGGGGCAGGTGGCGGCCGCCGCCAAAGCCTTGGAGGACGAGGGGATTGCCGTGCCCCTGGCCGGCATCGCCAAGGCCCGGGTGCTCCCGGGCCGGGGCCCCGAGGTGGAGCACTCGGCCGAGCGGATCTTCCTCCCCGGCCGCTCGAACCCGGTGGGGTTCGGCCGGAACAGTTCGGGGCTCTTCCTGCTCCAGCGGGTCCGGGACGAGGCCCACCGGTTCGCCGTGGCCTTCCACCGAAAACGGCGGGCCCGGGCGAGCCTGCGCTCGGCCCTGGAGGGGGTGCCGGGCCTCGGCCCCAAGCGCCGCAGGGCGCTTCTGCGCCATTTCGGAAGCCTCAAGCGCCTGGCCGAGGCCTCGGCCGACGAGATCGCCGCCGTCCCCGGCATCCCCCGTCCGGTGGCCGAACGGGTGGCCGAGGCCTTGGGCCGGCCGGACCGGGCCCCCGACGCTTGACACCCCTTGCGACGGGCCCCTATGCTCCGCTGTTTCGGCGGCGGGACGGCTAGGCGGCTGGGCGGCCGGGCAGCTAGGCAGTTAGGCAGCGGGGCGGCTGGTTTTTTCCGCCTTCTAGCCTTCTAGCCTTCTAGCCTTCTAGCTTCCCAGCTTCCCAGCTTCCCAGCTTTCCAGCTTTCCAGCTTTCCATCGGTGCCAGCCCAACACGGGCGAGCGGAGGTTCATGGGGTTGGACACACACGAGCGGGTTCGCGCACACTGGGCCGAGGCGGCCCGCACCCTGGAGCGGTTCGCCGAGGACGCGGCGGCCGAGACGGCCCGGGTGGCCGAGGCCGTGGCCGGGCGGTTGCGGGGGGGCGGGAAGCTCCTCGCCTTCGGGAACGGCGGGTCGGCGGCCGACGCCCAGCACCTGGCGGCCGAGTTCGTGAACCGGTTCCTGCGGGACCGGCCGCCGCTCGCGGCGGTGGCCTTGACCACCGACACCTCCGCGCTCACGGCGATCGGGAACGACTTCGGGTTCGACGAGGTGTTCGAAAAGCAGGTGCGGGCCCTGGCCCGGCCCGGCGACGTGGCCGTGGGCATCTCCACGAGCGGCCGGAGCCCCAACGTGCTCCGGGGGCTTCGGGCGGCCCGGGAGGCCGGGTGCCTGTGCGTGGGGCTCACGGGCGAGGCCGGGGCCGCCATGGCCGAGGCCTGCGACCACCTGATCCGGGCCCCGAGCCGCCACACCCCCCGGATCCAGGAGTGCCACGTGGCCTGGATCCACGCCCTGTGCGACCTGGTGGACGAGATCCTCTTTCCCGCGGAACCCGCCTGATGGCCAAGCGCTTTCCCCCCCACGCCGAGCTCGACCCGGCCGGCGCCGACACCTACCCGCTGGCCGAGCGGCCGAGCAAGGTGCACCGGAAGGACTTCCGGCCCCCCTTCCGGCCGGGCGGGAGCTTCCGGGCGTTCGTGGAGAGCCTGCCGGCCTTCCTCCAGGCCGAGGACCTGCGGGCCCTGGCCGGGGCCGTGGCCGAGGCCCACCGGGCCGACCGGGTGGTGCTCCTGGGCCTCGGGGCCCACAACATCAAGGTGGGCCTCCAGCCCCTGTACGCCGACCTCATGGCCCGGGGGCTCCTGAGCGGCGTCGCGGTGAACGGGGCCTGCGTGGTCCACGACTTCGAGCTCGCGGCCGCGGGCCACACCTCCGAGGACGTGGCGGCCCAGTTCCGGGAGGGGCGGTTCGGCATGGCCCGGGAGACGGGCGAGTGGGTGAACCGGGTGGTCCGCCGGGCCCGGGACCGGGGCCTGGGCCTGGGCTACGCGGTGGGCGAGGCGATCTGGGAGGACGGGCTCCCCTATCGGGAGTCGAGCCTGCTCGCCGCGGCCTACCGCCACGGGGTCACGGCCACGGTCCACGTGGCCGTGGGGACCGACATCGTGCACATGCACCCGGGGTGCGACGGCGCTGCCCTGGGCGAGACGAGCCTGAGGGACTTTCGGAAGTTCGCGGCCCTGGTGGCCGAGCTGGAAGGGGGGGTGTACCTGAACGTGGGAAGCGCCGTGGTGCTCCCCGAGGTGTTCCTGAAGGCCCTGACCCTGGCCCGGAACCTGGGCCGCGAGGTGGCCCATTTCACCACGGCGAACCTCGACTTCGTGCGCCACTACCGGCCCAGCGTGAACGTGGTGGGCCGGCCCACGGGCGGGGGCGGCCGGGGCATTCACCTGACCGGGCCCCACGAGATCCTGGTGCCGCTCCTGTTCGGGTGGGTGCTGGAGCTTCTGGAAGGGGGGCCGTGAGCCGCCCGCGCTACCCGGTCTTCCTGGACCTGCGGGGGAAGCCCGTGCTCGTGGTGGGCGCCGGCCGGGTGGCCGAGCGGAAGATCCGGGGGCTTCTGGCGTGCGGGGCGCGGGTGCGGGTGGTGGCGCCCGAGGCGGCCGTGGGGGTTCGGGGGCTCGCCGAGGCGGGGGTCGTGGAGTGGGTGCGGCGGCGGTTCGAGCCCGAGGATCTGGGCGGCATGGTCCTTGCTTTCGTGGCCACCTCCGATCCGGCGGCGAACCGGGCCGCGGCGGCCGAGGCGGCCGCCCGGGGCGTGTGGGCCAACGTGGTCGACGACCCCGAGGGGAGCCCGGTCCACGTGCCGGCCGTGTGGCGGCAGGGGGACGTGGCGGTGGCCGTGTCCACGGCCGGGGCGTCACCCGAGCTGGCGGCCTGGCTTCGCGACCGGATCGCGGCGGCACTGCCGGGGCGCCTGGGCGATCTGGCGGAGTTCGTACGTCGTGTGCGCCAAATGGCCCAGCCGGGCGCCGTGTCGCGCCTGCTCGCCCGGGGCGTGGCCGAGGATTTCGCCCGGGGCGACCGGGCCGCGGCCGAACGCAAAGCGGCCGAGGTGCTTTCCGGATCGGAGCGGGAGGGGTAGGGAGGAGCCATGAGCGTCTGGATGTTGAAGGGAACCGCCCTGGTGTACCTCTTGGCCATGGTGCTTCAGTTGGCCCACCTGGTGACCCTGCAGGAGCCCGTGCGGCGGTGGGCCCACCGGGCCACCTGGGCCGCGTTCGGGCTCCACACGCTTTCGATCGTGGTGCGGTTCGCCGAGGCCGGGTACACCCCGGTGACGAACCTCCACGAGGCCCTGAGCTTTTTCGCCTGGTGCGTGACGCTCCTCTATCTCGTCCTCCAGTTCCGGTTCCAGGTGCCGACCCTGGGGGCCTTCGCCACCCCGTTCGCGGTCGTGTTCGTGCTGGGGGCCATGGCCGTCCCGGGCGATGTGCAGCCCCTGCCGGCGGCGCTCCAGTCCTGGTGGCTCCCGGTACACGTGGGGCTCCTGTTCTTGGGCGACGGCGCCTTCGCCGTGGCCGCCGCGGCCGGCGTCATGTACCTGCTCCAGGAGCGGCAGTTGAAACGAAAGCGGCTCGGGGCCTTGTTCCGGCGGCTCCCCAGCCTTGACGTGCTGGACGAGCTCAACTACCGGTGCCTTACCCTGGGCTTCCCCCTCCTGACCGTGGGCATCATCACGGGGGCCATCTGGGCCCAGCAGGCCTGGGGCACCTACTGGAGCTGGGACCCCAAGGAGACCTGGTCGCTCATCACCTGGTTTCTTTACGCCGCGCTCCTGCACGGCCGGCTCACCGTGGGGTGGCGGGGCCGGCGGGCGGCCATCTGGTCGCTCGTGGGGTTCGCATCGGTGCTGTTCACGTTCCTGGGCGTCAACTTCATCCTGCCCAAACTGATCCCGGGGCTCGAAAGCCTCCACATCTACACCGGATGAGGGGCCGAGAGAGGCGCACATGGACATCCTCGTCGTCGGGTTGAGCCACAAGACCGCGCCGGTGGAGATCCGGGAGAAGGTGGCGTTCGCCGCCGACTGCCTCCACGACGCGCTCGAGCGGGTGCGGGTGGGCGGGGTGGTGCCCGAGGCCGTGATCGTGTCCACCTGTAACCGCGTGGAGGTGTACGCCGCGGCCCGCGATAGGCAGGAGGGGGTCGAGCAGGTGGTGCGGTTCTTCGCCGACTACCACGACATCCCCCTGGAAGAGCTGCGGCCCCACCTCTACGTGTACGAGGGGCCCGAGGCCGTGCGCCACGTGTTCCGGGTGGCCTCGAGCCTCGACTCCATGGTGGTGGGCGAGCCCCAGATCCTGGGACAGGTGAAGGACGCCTACGAGGCGGCCGCGGCCGGCAAGGCCACGGGCCTGGTGCTCAACAAGTTCATGCACAAGGCCTTCAGCACGGCCAAGCGGGTGCGCACCGAGACCGCCATCGCCCAGGCGGCCGTGTCGGTGTCGTTCGCGGCGGTGCAGCTCGCCCGGGCCATCTTCGGCACCCTGGAGGGCAAGAGCGTCCTCGTGATCGGGGCGGGCGAGATGTGCGAGCTGGCCGTGACTCATCTGGTGGAGAACGGGGTCCGGGAGGTCCAGGTGACAAACCGCACCCTGGCCCGGGCCGAGGAACTCGCCGCCCGGTTCGGGGGGCGGGCCGTGCCCTTCGAGGAGTTCTCCTACCACCTGCCCGAGGTGGACATCGTGATCTCCTCGACCGGGGCCCCCCACTTCGTGTTGGGGGTCGAGGCCGTGCGCTCGGCCATGAAGGCCCGCAAGCAAAAGCCGATGTTTCTGATCGACATCGCGGTGCCCCGGGACATCGACCCCCGGATCAACGACCTTGCGAACGTGTACCTCTACGACGTGGACGACCTCCAGAGCGTCGTGGAGCAGAACAAGAAGGAACGGGAGAAGGAGGCCGCCAAGGCCGAGCAGATCGTGGCCGAGGAGGTGGAGAGCTTCCAGGCCTGGCTCAAGACCCTGGAGGTCACCCCCACGATCCGGGCCCTGCGGGAACGGTTCGACGCCATCCGGAAGGCCGAACTCGAAAAGACCCTGCGGGTGTTCGGCGACGGCCTCACCGCCAAGCAGCGAAAGAGCCTCGAGGCCATGAGCCAGGCCATCGTGAACAAGATCCTCCACGAGCCCACCGTGTACCTCAAACGGGCGGCCAACGACCCGGACCTGGAGGCCGCGGTGGACGCCGTGCGCCGCCTGTTCGGGCTCGACGAGGGGGAGGGGAACGGCACGTAGGTCGCGGGTCGTTCGTCGTTCGTCGTGTGTCCCCGGATGGGGACGGCGAGGCCGCCGCCCCGCCGCCAAGCTGCCGAGCCGCCAAGCCGAAACAAGGAGCCGGTTTCGTGAACACCCTACGGATCGCAACGCGAAAGAGCCAACTCGCCCTGTGGCAGGCCAACTGGGTCAAGGGCGAGCTGGAGCGCCTCCACCCCGGCCTTCGGGTGGAGCTCGTCAAGGTGGTGACCAAGGGCGACAAGATCCTCGACGTGCCGCTCGCGAAGGTGGGGGGCAAGGGGCTGTTCGTCAAGGAGATCGAGGACGCCCTCTTGGAGGGCCGGGCCGACATCGCGGTCCACTCCATGAAGGACGTGCCCACCGAGCTGCCCCCGGGGCTCCACCTGCCGGTGATCTGCGAGCGCGAGGACCCCCGGGATGCCTGGTTCTGCCGCTCCGGCTCGTCGTTTCGGGATCTGCCGGCCGGGAGCCGGGTGGGCACCTCGAGCCTGCGGCGCCAGGCCCAACTGCGGGCCGTGCGGCCCGACCTCAGTTTCGAGAACCTCCGGGGCAACGTGGACACCCGGCTCCGCAAGCTCGACGAGGGCCAGTACGACGCCATCGTGCTCGCCGCCGCCGGGGTGAAGCGCCTGGGGTTCGCCGACCGGATCACCGAACTCCTGGGGCCCGACGTGACCCTGCCGGCCATCGGCCAGGGGGCGGTGGGCATCGAGTGCCGGGCGGACGACCCCGAGACCAACGCCCTCATCGCGCCCCTGCGCCATGAGCCCACCTGGATCACCGTGACGGCCGAGCGGGCGTTCCTGGCCCGGCTCGAGGGCGGGTGCCAGGTGCCCATCGCGGCGTTCGGAGAGCTCGAGGACGGCACGCTCCGGCTCCGGGGCCTGGTGGGGAGCCTCGACGGCGCAACGCTCCTTCGGGCCGAGCGGACCGGTCCGGCGGCCGAGGCGGCGGCCATGGGCCGGGCCCTGGCCGAGGAACTCCTGGACCGCGGCGCCCGGGAGATCCTGGACGAGGTGTACCGCCAGAACGCGCCGGACGCCCGGGAGACCTAGTGTGGGCCACAAGGGGTTCGTCTACCTGGTGGGCGCGGGGCCCGGCGATCCGGGGCTCGTGACCCTGCGGGCCCGGCAGGTGCTCGGCCGGGCCGAGGCGGTGGTGTACGACAACCTGGTGCATCCCCGGGTGCTCGACTGGGCCCCGCCGGAGGCCGAGCGGGTGCCCATGGGGAAGATCGGCCACGTCCACCAGCACACCCAGGCCGAGATCAACCAGGCCCTGATCGACCGGGCCCGGGCCGGGAAGGTCGTGGTCCGGCTCAAGGGGGGCGACCCGGCCGTGTTCGGCCGGCTGGGGGAGGAGGCCGAGGCCCTGGCCCGGGAGGGCATCCCCTTCGAGGTGGTGCCCGGGGTCACCTCGGCCTCGGCCGCGGCGGTGTACGCCGGGTTCCCCCTGACCCACCGGGACCATGCCCCGTCGGTCACCTTCGTCACGGGCCACCGCCGCCGGGACGGCGGCGAGGGCCCCGAACTCGACTGGGGGGCCCTGGCCCGGGCCAGCGGGACCCTGGTGGTGTACATGGGCATCCGCACCCTGCCCCAGGTGGTGGAACACCTGGTGGCCGGCGGCCGCGACCCGGCCACCCCGGTGGCCGTGGTGGAGCGGGCCACCTGGCCGGGGCAGCGGGTGGTCACCGGCACGCTCGGCGACATCGTGGAGCGGGCCCGGGCCGAGGGCGTGCGGGCCCCGGCGCTGGTGATCGTGGGCGGGGTGGTGGAACTCCGGGCGCGGTGCGACTGGCTGCGGTGGAAGCCGCTCTTCGGGAAGCGGGTGCTGGTGACCCGGGCGGCCCACCAGTGCGCCGAGTTTTCGGAACTCCTGCGGGACCACGGGGCCGAGGCGGTGGAGCTGCCCCTGATCGAGCTCCGGCCCACGGGCCACGCGAGCGGCACCGAGGCGGCACTCCGGCGGCTCTTCGCGTACGACTGGGTGATCCTGACCTCCGGGAACGCGGTGCGGTTCCTGTTCGAGCGGCTCGACGCCCTGGGCCTCGACGCCCGGGCGTTCGGGGCGGCCCGGGTGTGCGCCGTGGGCCCCCGCACGGCCGAGGCGTTGGAGGCCCGGGGCATCCGGCCCGACGTGGTGCCGGGAAAGTACGTGGCCGAGGCCCTGGTGGAGGCCCTCGCGGCCCATGCCGAACTCCGGGGGGCGAGCGTGCTCGTGCCGCGGGCCAAGGAGGCCCGGGACGTGATCCCCAACGAGCTCACCCGGCTCGGGGCCAAGGTGGAGGTGCTCCCCATCTACGAGAACGTGAAGCCGGCGACCCACCCGGCCGAGGGCCTGGCCGCGGTGAAGGAGGGGGCCCTCGATCTGGTGACCCTGGCCAGTTCCTCGGCGGCCCGAAACTACGCGGAGCTCTGCCGGGAACTGGGGGTGCCGGCCGACCGGATCCCCTGCGCCGTCATCGGCCCGGCCACCGAGAAGACGGCCCGGGCCCTGGGCCTTCCGGTGGCCGTGGTGCCCGAGGAGTACACGCTGCGGGGCCTCGTGGCCGCGGCGGAACGGTATTTTCTGGGGCTAGGCGGCTAGGCGGCCAGGCAGCCGGGCGGCCGCGATCCCTTTTCTCCTTTGCGCACCCGGGGCCCCTGGAGGCTCCGGCACAGAGAAGACCATGACCCAAGAGTTCGTGCCCAAATGGATCGCGTGGGAGACCACGCAACGCTGCAACCTCCGGTGCGTGCACTGCCGGTGCTCGTCGGACCTCGAGGCCGCCCAGGGCGACTTCACCACCGAGGAGGCCAAGAAGCTCCTAGACGACATCGCCGAGGTGAGCAAGCCGGTGATCGTCTTGTCCGGGGGCGAGCCGCTCCTCCGGCCCGACATCTGGGAGATCGCCCGGTACGGCACCGACAAGGGGTTCCGGATGTGCATGGCCACCAACGGCACCCTGGTGACCGACGAGGTCTGCCGGAAGATGCTCGAGGCCGACATCAAGATGGTGTCGCTCTCCCTCGACGGCCCCACGGCCGAGGTCCACGACGACTTCCGCCAGTGCCCGGGCGCCTTCGAGGGGGTGGTGCGGGCGGCGGAACTGTTCCGCAAGCACGGGGTGAAGTTCCTCGTCAACTCGTCGTTCACCAAGCGAAACCAGCCCTACATCGCCGACACGTTCCGGCTTGCCAAGGAGCTCGGGGCCACGGCCTGGTACATGTTCATGATCGTGCCCACGGGCCGGGGCGAGGAGCTTTTCGAGGAGCTCATCTCCAAGGAGGACTACGAGGAGATCCTGGCCTGGCACTACCAGCAGGAGAAGAACGAGCACGAGATCCTGATGCGGCCCACCTGCGCGCCCCACTACTACCGCATCGTGCCCCAGCTCGCCAAAAAGGAGGGCATCAAGTTCCAGCGCCGGAGCCTCACCTTCTCCACCGGCGGGGGCAAGGGGTGCATCGCGGCCCAGTCCATCTGCCTCATCGACTGCTTCGGCGAGGTGAAGCCCTGCTCCTACTTCCCCATGAGCGCGGGCAACGTGAAGAAGACCCCGTTCAAGAAGATCTGGTTCGAGAGCCCGCTGTTCCACGATCTCCGGAACTTCAAGGCCTACAAGGGCAAATGCGGCTCCTGCGAGTTCCTGAACGTGTGCGGCGGCTGCCGCGCCCGGGCCTACGCCGTGAGCGGCGACTACCTGGAGGCCGAGCCGTTCTGCTCCTATGTGCCGAGGCGGCTGGAAGGCCGGGAGGCTGGAAAGCTGGAAGGCTAGGAGGCTAGAAGGCTGGAAGGCTGGAAGGCTAGAAGGCTGGAAGGTCGTCCCTTTCGTCCCTTTTGTCCGTTTCGTCCCTGAAACGCCCATCATCGGGAGACACCCAATATGAGCCGAGCCGACCGATTCCTGAACGCCTGCCGGGGCCTGCCGGTGGACACGACCCCCATCTGGATCATGCGCCAGGCGGGCCGGTACATGCCCGAGTACCGGGCCGTGCGGGCCAAGCACTCGTTCCTCGAGGTCTGCCACGAGCCGGAACTCGCCTGCGAGGTGACCCTCCAGCCCGTGGACATCCTGGGGGTGGACGCGGCGATCCTCTTTTCCGACATCATGATCCCCCTGGAGGGCATGGGCTGCTCCATCGAGTTCAACCCGGGCCCGGTGTTCGCCGAGCCCGTGCGCACCGCGGCCGACGTGGAAAAGCTCCGGGTCTGCGAGCCCGAGGAGGACGTGCCCTTCGTGCTGGAGGCCGTGCGGCTCATCCGTCGTGAGCTCGCCGGCCGGGTGCCGCTGATCGGGTTCTCCGGCGCACCGTTTACGCTCGCGGCCTACATGGTCGAGGGCAAGGGCTCCCGGAACTTCGAGAACCTGAAGGCGATGATGTACGCCGCCCCCGAGGTGTACCGGGCGCTCATGGACAAGGTCACCGACACGGTGATCCGGTACCTCAACGCCCAGATCGCCGCCGGCGCCCAGGCCGTGCAGGTGTTCGACACCTGGGGCGGCATCCTGTCGCCGGCCGACTACGCCGAGTACGTGCTCCCGTACTCGAAGCGGGTCATCGCTGGGCTCGACCGGAGCGTGCCCGTGATCCACTTCGTCAAGGGCTGCGGGCTCCTCCTGGACCACATCCGCACGGCCGGGGGCGACGTGCTGGGCATCGACTGGCACATCGACCTCGCCGACGCCATCGCGAAGGTGGGGGGCGAGTTCGCCGTGCAGGGGAACCTGGACCCCACCGTGCTCCTCGGGCCCCGGGAGTTCGTGCAGGCCCGGGCCCGGGAGATCGTGGAGAAGGGCAAGGCCGCCAAGGGCCACGTGTTCAACCTGGGCCACGGCATCCTGCCCATGGTGCCCGTGGACAACGTGAAGGCCCTGGTCGAAGCGGTCCACGAGGCAGGGGCGAGGGGGTAGGAGCCCCCCTCACCCCGGCCCTCTCCCCCCGGTTGCGGGGGGAGAGGGAGACAGACGGCGGGGGCGTCATGCCGGCGCGGGGCCGGTTCCCCCTCCCCTGGTGGGAGGGGGGCAGGGGGAGGGGGTGAAAGGGACCCGCATGCTCACTCCGGCCCTTTCCCCCCGGTTGCGGGGGGAGAGGAAGCCAAACGGCGGGGGCGTTGTGCCGGCGCGGAGCCGGTTCCCCCTCCCCTGGAGGGAGGGGGGCAGGGGGAGGGGGTGAAAGGAACCAAGACGCTCACCCTGGCCCTCTCCCCCCGGTTGCGGCGGGAGTGGGAGACAGACGGCGGGGGCGTTGTGCCAGCACGGGGCCGGTTCCCCCTCCCCTGGCAGGAGGGGGATAGGGGGAGGGGGTGAAAGGAACCAGCATGCTCGCCCCGGCCCTCTCCCCCCGGTTGCGGCGGGAGTGGGAGACAGACGGCGGGGGCGTCGTGCCAGCACGGGGCCGGTTCCCCCTCCCCTGGCGGGAGGGGGATAGGGGGAGGGGGTGAAAGGAACCCGCATGCTCACCCCGGCCCTCTCCCCCCGCTTGCGGGGGGAGAGGGAGACAGACGGCGGGGGCGTTGTGCCGGCGCGGGGCCGGTTCCCCCTCCCCTGGCGGGAGGGGGATAGGGGGAGGGGGTGAAAGGAACCAACATGCTCGCGTACTTGGCCTGTCTCGCGGCCGGGATCGCCCTGGGGATCACCCTGGGGGCCCGGCCGCTTCTTCGTCGGATGCAGCAGCGGTTTCTGCCGGCCACGATCCTGGGGCTCTTGTTCTTCATGGGCGTGGGGATCGGCCGGGACCCGGACCTTCCGGCCAAGATCGCCCGGTTCGGGTGGGACGGGGGCGCCGTGGCCCTCCTGGCCGTGGGGGGGAGCGTGGCCGCGGTGTGGGGCCTGGACCGGCTCTTCCGGAGGCGGCCGTGACCGCGGCGCTGGTCGCGAGCGTGGTGGCCGGGGCGGTGCTCGCCCAGGCGGGCCTCCTGCCGGCGGGGCTCGTGGCCGCAAGCGGCGAGATCACCCGGTGGGCCCTCTACCTCCTGCTCCTCTGGATCGGGTACGACATCGGCCGCGACCGGGCGGCGCTCCGGCGGCTTTTCACGGCCGACCGCTACGCGCTGCTCGTGCCGGCGGGCACCGTGCTCGGAACGCTCGCCGGCGGGTGGTGCGCCGCCTGGGTCACGGGCCTGGGCCTGCGCGAAAGCCTCGCCGTGGCCGCCGGGTTCGGGTGGTACAGCCTCTCGGCCGTCATCCTCACCGACGCGGGCCACCCGGACCTCGGGTCGGTGGCGTTTCTGGCCAACGTGTTCCGGGAACTCCTGGCCATCGGGCTCATCCCGGTGGTGGCCAAGCGCCTCGGGCCCTACGTGGCCGTGGCCCCGGGCGGTGCCACCACCATGGACACCACGCTCCCCCTGATCGAGCGCTACGCCGGCGACGCCGCGGCCCTGGTGGGGTTCGTGAACGGCTTCCTCCTGAGCGCCCTCGTGCCGGTGCTCGTGCCGCTCCTCCTGGGCGGGGGGTGAGCCGCACGGGGTCGGGAGGGAATCCGTGCCGGCGGCTATTCTCGTCGGCGGCGATGGTCCCCGCGGGGGCATCCCCGGGTGCGCCGTTGCTCGTCGCGCGCCTCGAGGCGGGCCCGGGTCATGCGCTCCCGAAGGCCGCCCTCCTCGAGGAACGCCTTCTCCAGTTGCTCCAACTGCCGGTCGAGCAGGTACGTCGTGATCTTGATGAGCCCAACGATGGCGTTGGCCGCGATGGCCGGGTCCGGGTGCTCCACGGCCCTGCGGAACGTTTCGTAGTCGGCCCCCGGGGTGCACGCGAGTTCCGACAGGCGCCGGGCGTAGGGGTGGGTCCTGGGCCATTCCTCGATCCCCCGGAGCCGCAGGAAGTCGCGGTAGTCCTCGAGCAGTTCCTCCAGGCTCGCCCGGGCCACGTTGGTGAGCTTGATCTCCATCTCCTTCGAGGTGCCCGAGGCCATGCTGGCCTCGACGATGTTCTGCTTGCCCGACCGGGCCGCCTGCACCATCTGGTCCACGGTGCGGTCGCGCGGGTCGAGCCAGCGCTCGCAAAACCGCACCGTGGCCTCGTACACCACGAGGGCCCACTGGTAGCTCAGGAGCTTCTTGTACCCTCCGTGGGGCGGGATGAACCGCTCGGGCATGGGCGCCCCTCCGTTGCCGAGAGAGCCGGCGGTCCAAGGGGCCCAAGGGACGTAAGGGCCTTCGCACCTTTTGTCCCTCGGGTCTCTTGCGTCCCTGTGACCTACGGCCGCCAGGTCTCCATCACGGCCAGAGCCTCGCGCAGGAGTTCCTCGGCCCGCTCCTCGGAGTCGGCCTCGGTGTAGCAGCGGAACTCCGGGGCGTTGCCCGAGGGCCTGAGGTGCACGATCTCCCCCGAGGCGAAGGTGATCCGGAGCCCGTCGGTGGTGTCGGTGGCGGCCACCGGGCCGAACCGGCCGCCGAAGGCGGCCTCGATGGCCGCCGGCCCGCCCTCGGCGAGTTCGCGCACCCGGGCGAGGCTCACCTCGGTGGGGAACTCCTTGAGCCGGTCGCTCGCGGTGTACCGGCGGGGCAGGGCCTCGCGGAGTTCCGACACGGTTTTCCCCTCCCGCACGGCCAGAAGGAGCACGCCCAGGATCACGATGGCCGCGTCGCGGGTGGGCAGGGGCGCGAGTTCGGCCCGACCGAGCCCGATGGGGGAGGCCGTGAGGAACCCCCCGTTCGCCTCGTACCCCACCACGGTGCGGTAGCCCTCGGCCGCGGCCGCGAGCATGCCCTCGATCACGTAGGGCGACCCGATCCGGGTGCGCACCACCTTCCGGAACCACCCGCACTGTTCCACCGCGGTGTTGCAGCTCACCGGGCAAACCACAGCGTCGGCGCCGAGAAGCCGGGCCGTCAGGATGCCCACCACGTCGCCCCGGAGCCACTTGCCCCGTTCGTCGGCCACGAGGGGCCGGTCGCTGTCGCCGTCGGCCGAGACGAGGGCGTCGAGCCGGTGTTCGGCCGCCCAGCGACGGGCGAGTTCCACGTCTTCGGGCCGGATCGCCTCGGTGTCCACCGGGATGAACCGGTCGCTTCGGCCCAGCCGGACCACCTCGGCGCCGAGGCCCCCGAGAATCTCGGCCAGGAGGTCCCGGGCCACGGCCGAGTGCTCGTAGAGCCCGATCCGCTTGCCCCGCAGGAACCCCTCGGGGAAGGCGGCCAGGTAGCGCTCCACGTACCGGCGGCTGGCGGTGGGGTCCTCCGGCGGCATCTCGGGCGGCGCCACGAGGTTCCCCGCCGGGTCGAAGAGTTCGTCGGGAAGCTCCACCACCTGTTCCCGGATCGCCGCCTCGTCGCGCTTCAGGATCTCGCCCCCGGGCCGGGTGTACTTGATGCCGTTTCGGTCGTCGGGGATGTGGCTACCGGTCACCATGACCGAGGGGATGCCTTCCGTGAACCCGTAGAGGGCCAGGGCGGGCGAGGGCAGGAGCCCGCCGTTCACCACCCGGCCACCCCGGTCGGCCACGGCCCGGGCCACGGCCCGGAGGATCCGGGGGGTGGACGGCCGGTGGTCTCCCCCGAGGGCCACCGGCGTGCCGGGCCCGAACTCGCCGAACCCCTCGAGGTGCTGGAGGAACCCCAGGGTGTAGGCGTACGCCACCCGGTCGGTGATGGCCTGGGCCAGGCCCCGGGCCCCGCTGGTGCCGAACTTGACCCCTGTTTGTTCCATGAGGTCCTGGATTCGCATGGTCGCCATGTCGTCCTCTCCTCCCGCGCCGGGAGCCGATGTGCCCGGCGGCGTGTGGCATGAAATGAAACCGAGGCGGGCCGCAATCAACCAGGGGTTGACCGTGTGAACGGCCCGCCGGTAGCCTTGCGCGGCGATTTCCCGTGGGCATGCCGAGGCAACGATGGGGTCCTTTCTTCGAAACGTCAAGATCCGCTGGAAGCTTCTGGCCGTGGTGCTGCCGCTTGTGCTCGGACCCATGGCGCTGGCGGCCGCGGCGGTGGGGTATCTGGCCAAGGAGCTCGCGATCGAGGGGGTCACGCGCACGAGCCGCGACGACCTCGACCACATGGCCGAGTTCGCCCTCGATCTCCTCGCGGCCCACCACCGTCAGTTCGAGGTGTACCGGGAGGACAAGAAACGGGTTCTCCGGGCCGAACTCCAAAGCCTCCTGAATCTGGCCTACGGCCTGGTGGAAGCCCAGCATCGTAGGGAAACGGAAGGGGCGGTTTCCCGCGAGGCGGCCCAGGCCGAGGCCCGCCGGGCCCTGAAGGCGGTGAGCGTGGGCGACACGGGGTACCTCTACGCCATGACGAGCGCCGGGGTGCTCACGGTGCACCTGGCCCTGGAGGGACAGGACATCTCGAACTCCCGGGACGAGGAGGGCCGCGCCTTCATCCGGGAGATGTGCGCCCGGGCCACGGCGGAGCCGGACCGGGTCCACTTCATCGTGTACCCCTGGCGGAACCCCGACCGGGGGGAGGCGACGCCGCGGCGCAAGATGGTGGCCTACCGGTACGTTCCGGCCTGGGACTGGATCGTGGCGGCCGGCGCGTACCTGGACGAGGCCTACGAAGACCCGGCCTTCGAGCGCAACGCCTTCGAGGACCTGAAGCGCCGGATCAAGGAGAAGCGGGTCGGCCGCACCGGGTACATCTACGCCATGACCACCGGCGGGGTGCTCACGATTCATCCGTTTCAAGAGGGGGCGAACATCCTCGACGCCCGGGACCACGAGGGCCGGGCGTTCATCCGGGAGATGTGCCGGCGCAAGGAGGGCTGGATCCGGTACCCCTGGCGCAACGAGGGGGAGCCCGAGGCCCGGTGGAAGATCGTCCGGTACCGGTATTTCGAGCCCTGGGACTGGATCGTGGCCGTGGGGTCCTACGAGGACGAGTTCTACGCCGAGGCCAACCTGATCGAGGGCCGGATCCTCGTGGCCGTGGTGTCGCTGGTGGGCCTGGTGGGGGCGGTCGCGGTGGGGCTCACCTTCGTGGTGGCGGGATGGATCACCCGGCCGGTCCGGGAGCTCACCGGGGCGGTGCGGGAGGTGGAGCGGGGGCGCTCGGACGTGCGGCTCGACGTGCGCGGCAACGACGAGCTCGGGGAGCTCGCGGCCGCGTTCAACCGCATGCTGGGGGAGCTCCGGCGGGTGCGAGAGCTCGAGGCGGAGCTCGGGCGGCAGGGGAAGCTCGCGTCCCTGGGGGTGCTCGCCTCGGGGGTGGCCCACGAGATCAACAACCCCCTGGGGGTGATCCTGGGCTACGCCTCCCACATGGAGCGCAAGCTTCCCCCCGAGGACCCCAACCGGCGGTTCGTGGAGGAGATCCGGCGGGAGAGCCTGCGGTGCCGCCGGATCGTCCAGGACCTCCTCCAGTACGTGCGGGTGCCCCGGCCGGCCCGCCAGGAGGTGGACCTCCACGCCCTGTTGGACGAGATCCTGGATTTCGCGGCCCACCACATCGAACTGGGCCGGGTCGAGGTGGTGCGACGGTGGAGCCCCGGCGTGCCGCCCCTGCGCCTGGACCCCGACCAGATGCGGCAGGTGGCGCTCAACCTCGTGCTCAACGCCGGGGCCGCCATGGAGGGAGAGGGCACGCTCACGGTCTCGACCGCGGTGGGCGAGGGGGCCGTGGAGATCCGGTTCGAGGACACGGGCCCCGGCATTCCCGAGGAGATCCGCGACCGGATTTTCGAGCCGTTTTTCACCACCAAGCCCCGGGGCACGGGGCTCGGGCTCCCCATCACCCGGCAGATCGTGGAGCGCCACGGCGGCGCGATCCGGATCGAGAATCGGGACGAAGGAGGGGCCCGGGTGGTGGTGCGGTTGCCGCTGGACGAGGGGAACGGGTGATGGCGCGCGAGCCGAGGATTCTCTTCATCGACGACGAGCCGGGCCTGTGCCGGATGGTGGAAACCGTGCTCGCCGACGAGGGCTACCGGGTGGACACCTTCACCCGGCCGGTGGAGGCCCTCGAGCGGTTCGAGCCGGGCACCTACGACGTGGTGGTGACCGACGTCAAAATGCCCGGGATCGACGGCCTGGAGATCCTGGAGCGGGTGCGGGCCCGCGACCCCGACGTGCCGGTCATCGTGATCACGGCCTACGCCACCGTGGACCTCTCGATCCAGGCGCTCCGGAAGGGCGCCTACGACATGCTCACCAAGCCCTTCGAGCCCGAGGAGCTCCTGTACCGGGTGCGAAACGCCCGGCAGCACACGGCCCTGGTGGCCGAGAACCGGGAGCTGCGGGACGAGCTCGAGGGCCGGGCGGTCACGGCGGACCTCGTGGGCGAGAGCCCGCGGCTCCGGGCGGTTCTCGAAATGGCCCGGAAGGTGGCGGCCCGGGATCTGCCGGTCCTCGTCACGGGCGAGTCGGGCACGGGCAAGGAGCTCGTGGCCCGGGCGATCCACCGGTTCTCCCCGCGGCGGGAGGCCCGGTTCGTGGCCCTGAACTGCGGCGCCCTGCCCGAGTCGATCCTGGAGGGGGAGCTCTTCGGGTCGCGCAAGGGGGCGTACACCGGCGCGGACCGGGACCGGCCCGGGCTCCTCGAGGAGGCCGACGGCGGCACCCTGTTCCTGGACGAGGTCGGGAACCTGCCCATGGGGGTCCAGAAGAGCCTTCTGCGGTTCCTCCAGGAGAAGGAGTTCCTGCGGCTCGGCGACCGCACCCCCACCCGGGTGGACGTGCGGATCGTGTCGGCCACCAACGCCGACCTCAGGGCGGCCGTGCGCGAGGGCCGGTTCCGGGAGGACCTGTTCTACCGGCTCAACGTCATCACCCTGGAACTGCCGCCCCTCCGGGAGCGCACCTCCGACATCCCGCTCCTGGCGAACCACTTCCTGGCCCAGGCCAACCGGCGGTTCGGCACGAAGCTGCGCGGGTTCACGCCCGAGGCCATGCGTGCCCTGGTGCACCACCCCTGGCCCGGGAACGTGCGCCAGCTCAAGAACGTGGTGGAGGCGGCGGCCGCGGTGGAGGACCGGGAGCGGGTGGGCCTCGACGTGGTGCGGCAGTTCCTGGAGGCCGACGAAGGGGCCCCCGCGGGGGTGGCGGCGGCCGAGGAAACCTACGCCGCGGCCCTGGCCCGGTTCGAGATCGACTACCTGCGCCGGCTCCTGCGCCGCACAGAGGGCAACGTGGAGGAGGCGGCCCGGGTCTCGGGCATGAACGTGGCCACCGTGTACCGGAAGATGAAGCGCTACGGCATCCGCCGGGAGGACTGCGTGGAGCGGCGGGGCGGCTAGGCGGCTGGGCAGCTAGGCGGCTAGGCGGCTAGGCGGCTAGGCAGCTAGGCGGCTGGGCGGCTGGAAGCTCCGGTAGGCCGCGCAGGGCGCGGCCTGTTCGCAGGACCAATGACGTTCCGCTCTCGGGTCCTCGGCGCCGTGGCTTGGCCCAAGGGACCGCAGACCGTGTCAGGTGCCAGAAGTCAGAAGACAGAAGACAGAGGGTTTCTGACATCTGTCCTCTGAATTCTGATCACTGGTACGGCTGCCGCTCCCGCACCGGGCCCCGACCCGGGGTTCATCTCTTGTCGTACTGCCCCCCGCGGCGGATGCGGGGGCCTCCAACGCGGAAGGCCCCTGATTCGCAAATTTGCGAAACCCCCTCGCTCTCCCTCGCAGCACTGCGACTCCTCCCCGCTGGACCCGCGAAAATGCCGTTTGCCTCCATGAAGACCGGCTCAAAGCCGGAACGGAGGCCTCCCCCTTTTCGCGCCCGTGCAAACCAAAACCGGTTTGTCGTCGCTTCCGTGTTCCTTGGTGTGTGAAAAAATTCCGGGAGGTCAATAGGTTATCCGAAAATCAGCGGAGCGTTTCTCCTTTTGGCCCTCCCCTTGCAGATCCCGGGGCAACCCCTTCCGGACCAAGGAGGTGCCGGAGCCATGGTGGACGTCTGCCCCTTTTACAGCCGGTCGAGGCGCGGTCCGTGCGAGGTGGGCTCCTGGCCCATCTCGCCCCACGAGGCCGGGATGATCGCCCGCCACTGCCTCAACCGGTACGAGGGGTGTCCCCGGTACGAGGTGCTCCGCGCCCGGCAGGAAGCCGAGCGGCGGGCCGAGGAGGAGCGGACCATGGGCGCCGAGGTGGCCGCGGTGGAGCACCGGCTCCGGACCCCGCTTACGAGCATCCGGGCGTTCTCCGAGATCCTGCTCCGGTATCCCGACGATCCGGTCCGGCGCGAGGAGTTCGTCCGGATCATCCACGACGAGGCCGTGAGGCTGTCGGCCGCCGTGGACGAGTTGGTGGAGGATCTGGCCGGCCGCAGGGGGCCGGTTCCGGTGGAACCGAAGGAACCCAAACCGAAGGGAGGAAGGACGATGGCAGCGACGACGAAGAACCGCGGGTGGGCCGTGGTGGCCGCCGGGACGGGGATCAACCTGGCCCTGGGCATCCTCTACACCTGGAGCATCTTCAAGGGGGCGATCCGGGCCTCGGTGGAGTCGGGTGGGCCGTTCCGGTGGGATCTGGCCTCGATCAACGACCCCTACGCCGTGTGCTGTCTCGTGTTCGCGTTCGCCATGATCGTGGCCGGCCGGGTGCAGGACCGGTTCGGGCCCCGGCTCACGGCGCTCCTCGGCGGGCTCATGGTGGGGGCCGGGTTCGTCTGGATCTCCCAGACGACCAACTACTGGGCCTGGATCCTGGGATTCGGCGTGCTGGCCGGGGTCGGGATCGGGTTCGGGTACTCCGCGGCGACGCCCCCGGCCCTCAAATGGTTCCCCCCGTCCCGCACCGGGCTCGTGGCCGGGATCGTGGTGAGCGGGTTCGGGCTGGCCTCGGTGTACATCGCGCCCCTGGCCCAGTATCTCCTGGGGGCCTGGGGGCTCCAGAAGGCGATGCTCTTCTTCGGGGTAGCCTTCGCCGTGGTCGTGAGCGCCCTGTCGCTCCTCCTGGTGAACCCGCCGGCCGGGTACCTCTTCGGCGAGGCCGCCCGCCGCACCGACGAGAAGCGAAAGCAGGCCCCGTCGGTGCGTTCCCGCGGCGACTTTCGGCCCGGCGAGATGCTTCGCACGCCCACGTTCTACATCCTGTGGACCCTGTACCTCATCGGCTCGGGCGCCGGGCTCATGGTGATCGGCAGCGTGGCCGGCATGGCCAAGGCGAGCCTGGGCGAGCTCGCGTTCGTGGCCGTGGCGCTCCTGGCGGTGGGGAACGCGGCCGGCCGGATCGTGGCCGGGGTGCTCTCGGACCGTATCGGCCGCACCAAGACCCTGATCGGCATGTTCCTCTTCCAGGCGGCCCTCATGTTCGCGGCCGTTCCGGTGGTGGGCGGCGCGACCCAAAGCGCGGTGCTCCTGGTGGCGCTGGCGACCTTCATCGGGTTCAACTACGGCACGAACCTGTCGCTCTTTCCCTTGTTTGCGAAGGACTTCTGGGGGCTCAAGCACTTCGGCACCAACTACGGCATCCTGTTCACGGCCTGGGGCGTGGGCGGGTTCGTGATGGGCCGGTTGAGCCAGATGCTCAAGGCCTCGACCGGCAGCTACAATCTTTCGTTCCTGGCGGCCGGAACCCTGTTGATCGCCGGGGTCGGCCTCGCCCTGACCCTGCGGGAGGGCAAGCGCTACCAGATCGAGCGCGCCGTCGAGGAAGAGGCCGCCCCGGCCGTGGTCCCGGAGGTCCGGCCCGGCGCCTCGACCGGCACGGCCTGATCCACTCCGGGCTCTTTCGGGAAGGGGAAGGGCGCTCCGCCTTGGGGGCGCCGAGGGAGGAGCGGGGCCCCGGCGTAGGTCCGGGGCCCCGGTTTTTTGTGCTCGTCGGTGCTCGAAATCTCACACCCGGGGGCCGACGAACACCAGGACCTTGGCCGGAGGTTGGGGTGGGTGGAAGACCGGCATCGAGAACACGTCGAACCCCAGGAACTCCCCCTTGAGCACGAGGCATTCGCCCCGGCCGATCACCCGGCCCTGGGCGTCGTAGGCGGCGGCGACGATCTGAAGGTCGTGCTCGGGTTCCGCCCCCGGCCGTAGGCGGATCTCTCCGTTGACGGTGGTTAGTTCATCCCCGTCCCATGAGGCGTAGAGCCCGGCGAGCTCCACACCCGAGCGTTCCTCCAGGTCCGCCTTCCTCTCGACCGAAATCTCTTTCGACGTGGGCATGGGGCGTCTCCTGTCGGCAAACGGTTGCCCGGATGGAAGCCGCCGGTTTCCCCCGGTCCGGACGAAACGTACCTGCCGCCGCTTGTGGGGGGCCGGGGGGGATATCCTCCCCCGTTTTCCTTCGTCGGTCGCCACCCCGGGGGGCGACCAAACGTACCACGGCGTCTCGGCATCGGCCAGCCGGGCTCCCCGCCCCACGCATCTAGGGTGTTGTGCCTCGCTGCGCGGTGGTGCGGGGACCCGTGCAGCCCGCCGGTTCGTTCGGTCGTTGCACGCGAACGGCCCCCGTTGGGCGGGCCGTTCGCGTGGGGGCCTGTCACACGGCGCCCGGCGGGTTCGCCGGGTCGTACCGGCTCATCAGGAAGATGGCTTTGGTGGGGCAGGCCATCATGCAGGCCCCGTCGCCGATGCAGTTCTCCGGGCGCGCCACAACCGCCACCCCGTCCCGAATCTCCAGCACGTTGGGACCAAGTTTCTTGCACAGCGCGACGCAGTGATTGCATCCTAGGCACCGCACCGGATGAATCTCGGGGATGTTTCCCTTCACGAAGGTTCGGCCGAACGCCTCCGCGATCTCCGCCTGCACCGTTTTCTTCTCCATGACTCTTTCCTCCTCGTTTCGTGGGGCGAAAGGGTTCGTTGCCTCCAGCGTAGCGGCGGGGGCGGGGGCTGTACACCCGTAACTTTTTGGTAAGACACGAAAAATCTTTCTGCGGGAGAGCGGCCCGGTGGGAGCGATCGAGGCCTTCGAAACCGTGCTCAAGTGCAAGTGGACCCTGCGGATCCTGGCCCTCCTGGCCGAGGCACCGAAGCGGCCCGCCGAGCTGTTTCGGGGCCTGCCTGGGATCTCCTGGAAGGTTCTCTATGAGCGGCTTGCCCGGCTCGTGGACTTCGGCTTCGTGGAGAAGACGGTCGTCTCCGAGAAGCCGAGCCACGTGGAGTACGCCTTGACGCCCAAGGGGCGCCGGGCGGCGGAAATCGTGGAGATGGTGAAGGCCCTCGACGACCTGTAGGCGCAGGGAGGCGAAGACGTGACCGACTACCTCTTGTTGTTCGGCGTGGGCCTCGTGGCCGGGACCCTCAACGTGATCGCGGGCGGCGGGTCGTTTCTGACCCTGCCGCTCCTCATCTTTCTGGGGCTGCCGGCCACGGTCGCGAACGGCACGAACCGGGTGGGCATCTTCTGCCAAAACGTGGCCGCCGTGTGGGGGTTCCACCGCCACGGGGTGGTGGACTGGCGCTACGTGGTGTGGGCCGCGGTGCCGGCGACCTTCGGGGCGGGGCTCGGCACCTGGGCCGCCGTAGCCATCGGCGACGCGGCGTTCCGGCGGGTGCTCGCGTTCCTCATGATCGCCGTGACCCTGTGGACCCTGTGGGACCCCTTCAAGAAGAAGCAGGCGTTCCTGGAACCGGGCCAGCGGCCCAACGTGGCGGCGCTGGCCATCGGGTTTTTCTTCGTGGGGATCTACGGGGGGTTCGTGCAGGCCGGCGTCGGGTTCCTCATCCTCGCGACGACCACCCTGGCGGGCCTCGACCTGGTGCGCGGGAACGCGGTGAAGGTGTTGAGCGTGCTCATCTACACCGCGCTCTCCCTCGGGCTTTTCGCCTGGCAGGGCAAGGTGGTGTGGGACCTGGGCCTGGCGCTGGCCGTCGGCACCGTGGCCGGCAGCCAGGTGGGGGTGCGGTTCACGGTGCTCAAGGGGCACCGGTGGGTCAAGGCGGTGGTCACCACGGCGGTGCTGGTGTTCGCCGTGAAGCTCCTCCTGATGGGGTAGGGGGGGCTTTCCAACCACGGAGGGCACGGAGAGCACGGAGGGGAGCTCCGGTAGGTGACTGCGGCCTGGACCGCCGGACCGAAGACCGCCGACCGCCGTGAAAAAACACGGGCCGGAAGGAAGCTCCTTCCGGCCCGTTGCACGCTTGGGGGGGGGCGGGTCTTACGAGACCGCCTTCTCCACCCGGTTCGAGCGCAGGCACCGGGTGCAGACCTTGACCCGCTTGGTCGCGCCGTTCACCCGCGCCCGCACCACCTGGATGTTCGGCAGCAGGATCTTCTTCGTGCGGTTGTTCGCGTGGCTCACGTTGTTGCCCCGGGCAGGGCCCTTGCCGCAGATCTCACACCGTCTGGCCATGGTTTCGTCCTCCTACGCGGTTTCGTGCCACGGAAGGCCCGGGGCCTCCCGGCCGTGTTCACTTGGGCGCCGCCTGGCGGCAGCAAAGGCCCGCCTTTCTACCACGATCCCGCGCCGGACTCAAGCGGATTTCCTCACGAGAACGGTTTCCACCAGGGTTTCTTCTCCCCGGTCAGCTTGTAGGTTCGGCCCCGGCTTTTGAGCTCGTGGAGCTCGTCCTCGAGCTCGATGATCCGCTTGTCCCTCTCCTGGATCTGCTCGCGGAGCGCCTGGACCTGCTCCTTGAGCTTTCGGATCACCGTGTCGCGGGGGTCGGGCCCCCGGGCCACCGGGGGCCTGGGCTCCGGTTCCTGGGTTGGGGGAGGTTCCGTGGCCTGGGGCGGCCCCTCGGGCTGGGGCCAGCTCAGGGAGTAGTGTTTGAGCCGGAGTACCACGCTGGGAGGAATCCGAAAGGTCTGGGGCTCCCCCACCGCCCATCCGGTTCCCCCGGGCTGGCACGGATACACCCGGAACTGTTTCGTCTCGAGGAACGCCCACAGGAACCGCAGATCGTCGGGCTGGTCCGGATAGAGCCGGAGGTCGTAGCTCACGGGCTCGGTGGGGATGTCGTAGAGGAGGATCGAGAGGGCCACACAGCCGTCCTCTTCCCGGTTGATCTCGATCCCCATGTCGGCCTCGGCAGCCTTCTGGAGGTCGGGCACCCGCACCAGAAAGTGGGGCATTCCCGTGCGGTCCAGATCGCGCACGATGGCCGCCGTCTCCAGGGCGGCGGCCGCTTCGGGTTCGAGCTGGAACTTCACCGTGGAAGCCTCCCTCGTTTCGGCGGCGACGGGTGGGGTTCGGCGGAGCCCACGGAAGCATACTTCAGCCCCCCCGCCGAGACAACGCCGGCCTACTCGAACCAGTGGCTCTGGCCGAACCCGATGACCACCACCTCGGCCCCGGCGCCGGCCGCCTTGTCGGCGAACTCCCGCGGGTCCTGCACGAGGACGTCGAAGGTGCCGTAGTGCATGGGCACGACGTAGCGGGGCCGCAGGAGTTCCACCGCCTTGGCGGCGTCTTCGGGTCCCATGGTGAAGTTGTCGCCGATGGGCAGGAGCGCCACGTCGATGCGGTGCATCTCGCCGATGAGCTTCATGTCATAGAAGAGCCCGGTGTCCCCGGCGTGGTACACGGTGAGGCCGCCCATCTCCACGAGGAACCCGCAGGGGTTCCCGGTGTACTCGGTTCCCTTGTCCACGAAGGCCGAGCCGTGGTGGGCGATGGTGAGCTTGACCCGGCCGAACTCGAACCCGTGGCTTCCCCCGATGTGCATGGGATGCACGGCGGCACCGCGACGCTGGCAGAACATGGCGAGCTCGAAGGGGGCCACCACCGGCGCCCCGGTGCGTTTGGAGATCTCGATCGCGTCGCCCAGGTGGTCGGCGTGGCCGTGGGTGACGAGGATGGCGTCGAGCGCGGGGAACGCCTCGGGGCCGACCCGGGCGTTGGGGTTCCCGGTGAGGAACGGGTCGATGAGCACCTTGTGGGAGCCGTCGTCCAGCAGGAAACAGGCGTGTCCGTGGTAGGTAACCTCGACCATGACTTCTCCTCCTTTGCCTTCGGGGCGTGTGGATAAGACGGCCGGCCCGGTCGGGCTTCGGCCGAAACCCTCAGCGATGCCGGCACTTTTCTGTAACTATTTGAAATGAAAGACGTTCTTTGTTGCACAAAAAAAGTGCACCTTGGCAAGCCTCCCCATGACCCCTGGGGATTTTCCCGGTATCCACACCGCCGTCCACAGGTTATCCACAGGTCCGTGTGGAAACGGCGGCCCCGGTGGGGACCGTGGGTACACTAGTACTGCAAGGCGCCGGGCGGGGCAACCGTCCCTTGACCCGGGGCCCGGTTTCCCCGTTGAATGACGCCACGCCGGGAACCGGACACCGGGGCGGCACGCAGCGGAGGCCCCGCGGTCGCCCCGGCCGCTGGCCCGAAACGGGCGGTCCGCCCGCCATCCCGGCGAAGAACCGCGACCCTTCTGCCACGAGGTGCTCCCGTGTCTCCCGAGGAACTCAAGGAACTGACCGGTATCGACGTCCTGCCCCGCCACCGGCCGCGCATGGTTTACGCGTGCATCCGGTGCGGCGAAACGACCCCCCTCGACCGGCTCCTTTACACCTGCCCGTCCTGTGGGGGGCTGCTGCGGGTGCGCGACGAGAACTTCGCGGCCCTGCGGGAGCGAAGCGGCGAGGAGTGGCGCCGGGTGTTCGATCTGCGCCGGGCCACCCGGGTGGAGGCCCTCCAGGGCATTTTTTGCTTCCACGAGCTGGTGCTCCCCCACCTGCCCCTGGAAGACATCGTGTACCTGGGCGAGGGCCACACCCCGCTGGTGCGGGCCAACGCCGAGCTGAGCGAGTGGGTGGGCGCCGAGTTCTTCGTCAAGAACGACGGGCAAAACCCCTCGGCCTCGTTCAAGGACCGGGGCATGGCCAGCGCCATCAGCTTCCTCAACCACTACCTGCGGACCCAGCGGCCGGGCACCGTGCTCGGGATCTGCGCCTCCACGGGCGACACCTCGGCCGCGGCGGCGCTCTACCTCTCGTACCTCCCGAAGGGCGCGGTGCGCTCGGCGGTGCTCCTGCCCAAGGGCCGGGTGACCCCCCAGCAGCTCTCCCAGCCCCTGGGCAGCGGCGCCCGGGTGCTCGAGGTGCCGGGGGTGTTCGACGACTGCATGCGGCTGGTGGAGGATCTCGCGGCCCGGTACGAGGTGTTTCTTCTGAACTCCAAGAACCCGGTGCGGATCAACGGCCAGAAGTCGTTCACCTTCGAGGTGGCCCAGCAGCTCGGCTGGCGGGTGGAGCACGCCACCGTGGCGGTGCCCATCGGGAACGCCGGGAACGTCACGGCGATCCTCGAGGGGTTCCTCGATCTGTGGCAGCTCGGCGTGACCGACGGGCTCCCCCGGATCCTGGGCGTCCAGAGCGAGCACGCGAACCCCGTGGCCCGGTGGAAGGCGAGCGGGCACTACGAGCCGGTGACGGTGCGGCCCAGCGTGGCCCAGGCGGCCATGATCGGGAACCCCGTGTCGTTCCCCAAGGTGCGCCAGCTCGTGGAGGAGCACTACGGCGACCGGTTCGCCTGCGTGAGCGTGACCGAGCAGGAGATCCTGGACACCATGCTCCACGTGAACCGCCACGGCCACGTGGTGTGCACCCAGGGGGGGGAGGCCGTGGCCGGGCTCCGGAAAGCCCTGGCCGAGGGGGTGGTGCCGGCCCACGGTCGGTTCGTGTGCGACTCCACGAGCCACCAGCTCAAGTTCGCGGGGTTCCAGGAGGCCTACTTCGCCGGCACCCTGGACCCGGAGTACGGCATCGAGCCCCGGGAGGAACTCGTGAACCGGCCGGTCTCCCTCGAGGCCAGCGCCGAGGCCATCGCGGCCCACCTGGGGCTGCGGCCGCGGGCGGGATAGGCCGCCGGGGCCGGGGGTTGCGAGCCGCGGTTCCCGTGGCAGACTGGGGAGCCGGTGATTCGCCAACGCTCCCGACGGGAGGTGGAACGGATGGGCCGGCTTCGATGGGTCTGGGCGGTGGTGGGGGTGCTCGTCGGGATCGGCCCGGTGCGAGGAGGTGAGGCCATGGCGATGGAGATCCGGTCCTCCGCATTTGCGCACAACGGCGAGATTCCCAGCAAATACACCTGCGACGGTGCGGACGTCTCCCCGCCCCTGGAGTGGTCGGGGGTGCCCAAGGGCGCGAAAAGCCTCGTGCTCATCGTGGACGACCCCGACGCGCCGGATCCCCGGGCGCCCAAAATGACCTGGGTCCACTGGGTGCTCTACAACCTGCCCCCCGACTCCCGGGGGCTTCCCGAGGGCGTCCGCCCCGAGCACCTACCGGCCGGCACGGGCCAGGGGCTCAACGACTGGAAGCGAACGGGCTACGGCGGGCCCTGCCCGCCCATCGGCCGGCACCGGTACTTCCACAAGCTCTACGCCCTGTCGGAGCGCCTGCCCGACCTGGGCACCCCCACCAAGGCCCAGCTCTTGAAGGCCATGGAGGGCAAGGTGCTCGCCGAGGCCCAGCTCGTGGGAACCTACGAACGAAAGAGGTGAGGGCGCGATGCCGCTTTACGACTTCGTGTGCGAGGCCTGCGGCCACGCCTTCGAGGCCCTGGCACGGCCAGGGGAGGTTCCGCCCTGTCCCCGGTGCGGTGCGGCGGACGCCCGTCGCAAGCTCTCCGCTTTCGCCATCGGAGGCGGGGGAGGCGGGGGCGGGAGCTCGTGCGCGGGGTGCAAGGCCTCGTCCTGCGCCGGTTGCCGATGAGGAGTGCCGGATCGCCGTGCCCCACCCCTTTCTCCTTTCCCCGGGTGTACCTGACCCGGGGCGTCCCGCCCCCCTGTCCGATTGCCCCCCCGCCCTGCTCTTGAGACGCGCCCCACGGTAGGTGCCCCATGAAGCTCCCGCTCCAGGACCTTTGGCAGCCCGTGGCCGCGGTGGTGGAGCCCGAGGCCCCCGTGGCCGGGCTTCCGCCGGTGGGCCGCGACGCGGCCGTGGTGGTCCGGGGGCACGGGGGGGTGCTCGCCGTGGCCTCGGGCCCCGCCATCGCCCGGGCGCTCGACGCCGGCCGGGGGAACGACCCGGTGCTGGGCGTCGCGGAACCGGCCCGCGCCGTGCCGGACGGGCAATCCCTGCCACTTCTGGAGCCCGGCGCGGCCGACCACGCCGTGGTGGGGATGCGCCGAAACGAGGTGGTGGGCTGGATCCCGCGGGACCGGCTGCTGGAGGCCGCGTTCAAGGCCCTGTGTGCCCGGATGGCGAAGCTCCGGGTCGCCCTCGACGCCGCCCACAACGCGATCGTGGTGGTCGATGCCGAGGGCCGGGTGGTGGCGGCGAACAAGGCGCTGGGCCGGGTGCTCGGGGTGGAGCGCGAAGACCTCATCGGCCGGCCGATCCAGGAGGTGGTGCCCCACACCGGATTGCCCGAGGTGCTCCGCACCCGCGAGCCCCGGATCGGGCAGCGGATCGAGCTCCGGGGGCACGTCTACCTGAGCAACCGCACCCCGATCTTCCGAAACGGCCGGCTGGCCGGGGCCGTTGCCGTGCTCCAGGACGTGACCGATCTCGAGTCGGCCCGGGCCGAGCGCGACGAGGCGAACCGGTGGAAGAGGACCCTGGAGGCCGTGCTCGACACCGCCTACGAGGGGGTCGTCGTGGTGGACGAGCGGGGCGTCATCACCATGTTCAACCGCGCCTACGGGGAGTTCCTGGGGGTGGACCCGGCCGACATGGTGGGCCGGCCGGTCACGGAGGCCATCGAGAACACCCGGATGCACATCGTGCTCCGCACGGGCGAACCCGAGATCCGGCAGGTCCAGCGGATCAAGGGCCACGACATGGTCTGTGACCGGATCCCGATCCGGGAGGGCGACCGGATCGTGGGGGCGGTGGGGAAGGTGCTGTTCCGGGACGTGTCGGAGCTCGACGCCCTGTTCGAGGAGACCCGCCGGCTCCGAACCGAGCTCAGCTACTACCGCGAGGAGCTTCGCCGTCAGAACGGCACCCGGTACAGCCTGGAGAACCTGGTCGGGGAAAGCCCCGTGATCCGCGAGCTCAAAGACATGGTGCGACGGGTCGCCCGGACCCATTCCACCGTGCTCATCCAGGGCGAGAGCGGCACGGGCAAGGAGCTCGTGGCCCACGCCCTCCACAACCTGAGCCCCCGGGCCGACAAGCCCTTCGTCAAGGTGAACTGCGCGGCCATCCCGGAAAACCTGCTCGAGGCGGAGCTCTTCGGCTACCGGGAGGGCGCGTTCACGGGGGCCCGCAAGGGGGGGCAGGTGGGCCGGTTCGAGCTCGCTCAGGGCGGCACCGTGTTCCTGGACGAGGTGGCCGAGCTGCCCCTGCCCACCCAGGCGAAGCTCCTCCGGGTGATTCAGGAGCGGGAGATCGAGCCCCTGGGCGGGGGCGGGCCGGTGGAGGTGGACCTGCGGATCATCGCGGCCACCAACCGGGATCTGCGGCAGTTGGCCGCCGAGGGGGCGTTCCGGCAAGACCTCCTGTACCGTCTCAATGTGGTGCTGATCGAGGCGCCGCCCCTGCGCGACCGCAAGGAGGACATCCCGCTCCTGGCCGAGCGGCTCCTCTGCCGCCTGTCGAAGACGCTCGGGGTCCGGCCCCGCAGGCTCTCGGCCGAGGCCCTGGCGACCCTGCTCGCGTACGCCTGGCCGGGAAACGTGCGGGAGCTCGAAAACGTCCTGGAAAGAGCCCTGAACCTCTGCGACGGCGACGAGATCCTCCCGGCCCACCTGCCCCATCACGTCCGGCGCCCGGCCGGGCCGGGATTCGCCCTGGCCCCCCTGCGACAGGTGCTGGCCGAGGTGGAGGCCGAGCACCTGCGCGCGGCCCTTCGTGTGGCCAACGGGCGGGCCGTGGAGGCGGCCCGGCTCCTCGGCATCGGGAAGTCCGCCTTTTACGAAAAGGCGGCCAAGCACGGACTCTTGAACTCCTGACCCCACCGCCCGGTTTCCGGAAAACCGGAAACCATCCGGATTTCCGGAAACCCCCGCAGTAGCCGCCGCCTCAGCGAAAACCCCCGATACGACCCCGCTTGGATTCCGGATATCCGGAAACGCCCCCGCGAGAACCCCCGAAAAACGGCGCTCGCCTCGGCGGCACGGTCCGTGCACTTGCCCTTCGCCGTTTCGTTTCCCCAACCGAAAGGAGGCAGGACATGCGAAGGGGACTGAGGCTGGTGGCGGTGACGGTGGCGATGGCGGCTCTTGTGGTTTCCCCCGGCTGGGCGAAGGAGAAGAAGGTGCTGCTCAAGGTGCCGATCGCGTTTTCAACGGCGCTGCCCGGGCTGGGGTCGACGATCCAGTGGATGGCCGACCGGATCGAACCCCTGAGCGGGGGGTCGATGCGGATGAAGGTCTACGAGCCGGGGAAGCTTGTCGCCCCGTTCGAGATCCTGGACGCGGTGAGCACGGGCAAGGTGAACGCCGGTTACACCACGGCCGGCTACTGGCAGGGCAAGATGCCGGCGGCCGCGCTTTTTAGCGCGGTGCCCTTCGGCCCCGAGGCCGGGGAGTACCTGGCCTGGCTCTATTACGGCAACGGCATGAAGCTCTACCAGGAGATGTATGACCAGGCCGGGTACAACGTGAAGGTGCTCGTGTGCGGGATCATCGCGCCCGAGACCTCGGGGTGGTTCAAGAAGGAGATCCAAAGCCCGGAGGACCTCAAGGGGCTCCGGATCCGGTTCTACGGCCTGGGGGGCAAGGTGATGGAGAAGCTGGGGGCCTCGGTGAGCGTGATCCCGGGCGGCGAGATCTTCCCGGCGCTGGAGAAGGGGGCGATCGACGCCACCGAGTTTTCGATGCCGGCCATCGACAAGCGGCTGGGATTTTACAAGATTGCCAAGCACAACTACTTCCCGGGCTGGCACCAGCAGGCCACGGTGTTTGAGCTCCTGATCAACAAGGACGTGTGGAACGGTTTGAGCGACCACCAGAAGATGGTGCTGGAGATTCTATCCAAGGCGAGCGTGGCCGACTCCTATGCTTACGGCGAGGCCATCCAGTTCGACGCCATGAAGGAGAACGTCGAGAAACACGGGGTGAAGCTGCATTACTGGAAGGACGAGATGCTCCAGGCGTTCCGGAAGGCCTGGGACGAGGTGGCGGAGGAAGAGGCGGCCAAGGATGAGTTCTTCAAGAAGGTATGGGAAGACATGAAGGCGTTCCGGACGAACTACAAGGTGTGGCAGGCCTACGCGTTCCTGCCGCGGCCGAAGCCTGAAGAGGTGGAGGTCAAGTAGGCGCCGGATTCCAAGGAAAGGGGGCGGGTCCCGGGGGACCCGCCCCCTTTTGAGGGACGGAGCAGAGGAGACGACGGTGAGCGGGAACGGGGAACTGCCGCGGATCGGTTGGTGCGAGGCGATCGACAACGGGATCCGGCGCCTGGGCCACGTGATCATGTGGGCGAATGCGGTCTTGGTGGCGGTGATCATCGTGCAGGTGGTGCTGCGCTACGGGTTCGGCCATGGGTTGGTGGCGCTGGAGGAGCTGGAATGGCACCTCTACGCCGTGGGCATCATGTTCGGCATCAGCTACGCCATGGTGGAGGACAGCCACATCCGGGTGGACATCTTCCACATGCGGTTTTCGCCTCGGACGAAGGCCAAATGGGAGGTGTTCGGGACGCTGGTGTTCCTGCTGCCGTTCCTGTGGGTGGTGTTCGACCACAGCCTGCCGTTCGTGGCGGACTCGTGGCGGGTGGGCGAGGCCTCCCAGGCGCCGGCCGGGCTCCCGTGGCGGTGGCTCATCAAGGGGGTGATCCCGGTGAGCGTGGCGCTGATGATGCTGGCGGCGGTGACGCGGCTGGTGCGCCACGTGGTGTTTCTGGCCTCGGGCCGGGGGCGATGAGGTTCCCCGGCGGGCCGACGAGCGCGACGACACGGCCGAAGAGCGACATGCGAGGGCCGACCAACCGAGCCAGGGGCGCGAGCCGATGCTGACCAACGACATCTTGGTCGTGGCGATGTTCGCCACGTTCATCGCAGGGCTGTTCACGGGGTTTCCGATCGCCTTCGTGCTGGGGGGCACGGGGGTGTTGTTCGCGGGGGTGGGCTGGATCGCGGACACCTACTTCGACGCGTGGACCGGGCTCGATTACATGACGCTCGGCATGGTGGTGAACCGGATCTACAAGTACATGGACAACTGGGTGCTGGTGGCCCTGCCCATGTTCATCTTCATGGGGCTGATGCTCGACCGCTCGGGGATCGCCGAGCGGATGATGGAGTCCATGCAGCGGCTGTTCGGCCGGGTTCGGGGGGGCCTTGCGATCACCGTGACCGCGATCGGGATCATCCTGGCGGCCTCCACGGGGATCATTGGGGCCTCGGTGGTGCTCCTGGGGCTGCTGAGCTACCCGGCCATGCGCCACCAGGGGTACGAAAACCCCCTGGCCCTGGGCACGATCGCGGCCTCGGGGACCCTGGGGATCCTGATCCCGCCGTCGATCATGCTGGTGATCATGGCCGACCAGTTGGGGCTGTCGGTGGGAGACCTGTTCATGGGGGCGGTGCTCCCCGGCCTCATCCTGGGCTGCCTCTACATCGGCTACATCCTGGTGTACTGCTGGCTCCGGCCCCGGGCGGCGCCGCTGCCGCAAGGGGCCGAGCAGGGGGTGGGACTGCGGGAGGTGTGGGCGGTGGTGCGCACGGTGCTTCCCGCAGCCGGGCTGATCCTGGCGGTGCTGGGGTCCATTTTCGCCGGCATCGCAACGCCGACTGAGGCGAGCGGGGTGGGGGCGTTGGGGGCGACCCTGCTGGCGGCTGGAAACCGCAAGCTCGATTTCCAGGTGTTCAAGGAGGTGCTCAGGGGCACGTACAACACCACGGCCTATATCTTCGCGATCTTCCTGGGGGCCACCTGTTTCGCCCTGGTGCTGCGGGGCCTGGGGGGGGACGAGGTGATCGAGCAGGTGCTCACGGGGCTGCCGTTCGGTCCCTACGGGATCATCGCGTTCATCCTGGGCGTGGTGTTCCTCCTCGGATTCTTCCTGGACTGGATCGAGATCACCCTGATCGTGCTCCCGCTGGTGGCGCCGGTGGTGGGCCAGTTGGGGCTCGAGATTCCGGGATACGGGCAGGTGGAGAACCCGGAGTTGGTGTGGTTCGTGCTGCTGGTGGCGGTGGCGCTCCAGACCAGCTTTTTGACGCCGCCGGTGGGATTCGCGCTGTTCTACCTGAAGGGGGTTGTCCCCCCCGACGTGCGGCTCGTCGAGATCTACAAGGGCGTGATCCCGTTCATCGTGCTCCAGCTCGTGGGACTCGTTCTCGTGGCGTTGTTCCCATGGCTTGTGACCTGGCTCCCGGCCGCGGCCTACGGCTGATCCCGGTTTGATGCCGAGGGAGGCAAGACCAATGTGCGCCAAGATCGTGACCGCCCAGGAGGCGGTTCGGCTCATCCCCTCCGGGGCCACGGTGGCGAGCGGGGGGTTCGTGGGGACCGGGTTTGCCGAGGGGCTTGCCGTGGCCCTGGAGGAGCGGTTCCTCGCCACCGGGGAGCCCCGGGATCTCACGTTCGTGTACGCCGCAGGGCAGGGGGACGGCCGCGACCGGGGCATGAACCACGTGGCCCACGAGGGGCTGGTCAGGCGGGTCGTGGGGGGCCACTGGGGCCTCGCGCCCAAGCTCGGCCGGATGGCCCTGGAGAACCGGATCGAGGCCTACAACCTGCCCCAGGGGGTCATCTCCCACCTGTTTCGGGACATCGCGGCGGGTAAGCCCGGCACCATCACCCACATCGGGCTCCGAACCTTCGTGGATCCCCGGATCGAAGGGGGGAAGGTGAACGCCCGGACCACCGAGGACCTGGTGGAGGTGGTGGAGATCGGCGGGCGGGAGTGGCTGTGGTACAAGGCGTTCCCGATCCACGTGGGGTTCATCCGGGCCACCTCGGCGGACCTCAGGGGGAACCTCTCCTACGAGAAGGAGGCGGCCCTGCTCGAGAACCTGGCCATCGCCCAGGCCGTGCGGAACTCGGGCGGCATCGTGATCGCCCAGGTGGAGCGGATCGTCAAGAACGAGACGCTCCGGCCCAAGGACGTGCGGGTGCCGGGGATCTTCGTGGACTACGTGGTGGTGGCCCCGCCCGAGCACCACATGCAGACCTTCGCCAAGGCCTACGACCCGAGCTTTTCGGGGGAGACCAAGATCCCGGTGGAGCACCTGGAGCCGATGCCGCTCGACGTGCGTAAGGTGATCGCCCGGCGGGCGTTGCTGGAGGTCCAGGAGGGGGCGGTGGTGAACCTCGGGATCGGCATGCCCGAGGGGGTGGCCCTGTGCGCGGCCGAGGAGGGGGTGTTCGATCGGTTCACCCTGTCGGTGGAGTCCGGCATGACCGGCGGAATCCCGGCCGGCGGACTCAATTTCGGGGTGGCCACGAACCCTGAGTGCATCTACGAGCAGCCGAGCCAGTTCGACTTTTACGACGGCGGCGGCCTCGACCAGGCGTTCTTAGGCATGGCCCAGGCCGACCGGGAGGGCAACGTCAACGTCTCCCGGTTCGGGCCCCGGTTCGCCGGGTGCGGGGGGTTCATCAACATCACCCAGACCGCGAAAAAGCTCTATTTTCTGGGCACCTTCACGGCGGGCGGGTTCGAGGCCCGGGTCTCGGACGGCCGCCTCGAGATCCTGCGGGACGGCGAGCACCCGAAGTTCATGGAACGGGTGGAGCAGGTGACCTTCAGCGGGGCGTACGCCAGGGATCTCGGTCAGGAGGTTCTCTACATCACGGAGCGCGCCGTGTTCCGGTTGCTGCCCGCGGGGATCGAGGTGGTGGAGATCGCGCCGGGGGTGGACCTGGAGCGGGACGTGCTGGGCCGCATGGCGTTTCGCCCGCTCGTGAGCCCCGATCTCAAGCCCATGCCCCCCGAGGTGTTCCTGCCCGGCCCCATGGGGGTGGCCGACCAGGTGTGAAAACGGGGGGCGCCCCGGACCGGGGACCGAGGACGGTAGACCGCAGACCGGCGACCGTGGACCTTTGTCACTCCTCGTCCCAGAACTGCGGCGGAAGGGGCTGGGGGCCGGGGACGATGCCGGCGATGTCGGGGTCTCCCTCGGTATCGTCCCGGGGCGGAAGGCTGGCCTTTCGCTCCCGGGCCTCGGCACGGCGGGCTTCTTTCTCCTGCCGGCGCTCCTGCCGGGCCTTTTCGCGCTGGCGTTTCTGAAAGGTCTGCTTGGATCGGCGGGCCATGGGATGCTCCTTGGAGAGGGGTGTGCGTGGAGGGCCTCCGGGGAAGGAAAAAAGGGCGGATCCCCTGGGGGATCCGCCCTTTTCGTGGGTCAGACCGGACCTAGACGGGCCGGACGTTGGCCGCCTGGGGCCCCTTCATGCCGGGCACGGCGTCGAACTCGACGGCCTGGCCCTCGGTCAGGGTCTTGAACCCCTCGCCCTGGATCGCGCTGAAGTGCACGAACAGGTCGGCGCCCCCGTTGTCGGGGGTGACGAAGCCGTAGCCCTTCTGGTCGTTGAACCACTTCACGATGCCTCTAGCCATGGTGTTTCTCCTTCGGTTTCGGGATCCTGGATCCCAGGGGATGCAACTGCGATGGGGACCAGGGCGGGAACCGCGTTCCCGAACTCCGAACCATGTCCATCGAGGTGCGAAAAAACAAAAAAAGCGGTGAGAGGCTACGGTCGCCTCTCCCGCTTGGGTTCGCCTTCCGACACTGCCTTTCCGTCTGTGTTGTGGCGCTTACCCTACGCCCCTCGGCGGCCGGATGCAAGGAAAAAGGTTGGGGACCCGATCCTCTCGGTTCCCCGACCGCCAAGCCGGGTCGCCGCCCGGTCTACTCTACCGGTCCCACGGCCGCCAGGTAGTACGCAAACTCGTTCTCCCCGTCCACACCCAGGAGTTCGTTCATCTCCCGGTCGAAAAACGCGGCCACGGGGCAGGCCCCGAGCCCCAGGGCCTCGGCCGCGAGGAGCAGGTTCTGGCACACGTGCCCCAGGTCGAGACCCAGGTACCGGAGGGCCCGGTCGCCGTATTTCCAGGCGGCCCGGGGGTAGACGGCGGTCCACACCAACACGACCGAGGCCCGGGCCAGGAACCCCTGGGCCAGGGACGCAAGGGCGAGGGTTCTGCCGTGGTCCCCCTGGGCCAGGATCTCCAACGCGAACCCGGCCACGTCGAAGTGGGCGAGGCAGGGTTCGATCCCCCCGACCCGCTGGAGCGACACATAGGTCTCGAACGGGTAGAGGGCCCCTGCCGACGGGGCCGTGCGCAGAAGGTACGGTCCCTGCCGGGCGGTGACCCCCTGGCAGGCCCAGAGGAGCAGGGCCAGCGTTTCCAGGGAGAGGGCCCCTCCCGTGAACTCGCGCCTGGACCTGCGGGCCGCCAGCGCCGCCCAGAGGTCCGAGGCGCCCGGTCGGAGGTCCCCCGGCCGGGGCAGTTTGAGTCGCCGGCACCCCGGGTAGGTCTTGAGCGCCTCGGGTTTCCGGGCCCAGTCGAGGCTCCGGCCCGAAAGGGCGTCGGGCGAAAGGTCGGTCCTCTGCCTCCACCACCGGAGCGCCTCGTCCACGGCGATCCTCCATGCCCTTGGGGGTCAGCCGCCCGGGGGCTCCTCCAGGAGTTTCCGGATTTTCTCCTCCATGTCCCGGGCGATGTCCTGGCTATACCCCATGAAGGTGTAGCGGATCCGGCCCTGGCGGTCGATCAGGAAGGCCTGGGGGATCGATGCCACCCCCCCGTAGGCCAGCCGGGTGGCTTCGTCCACCTTCACCACGGGGTAGTTAAACGAGGTGCGGGTTATGAACTCGGTGAGGTCGTCGGGGTTCTGGTCCATGTTCATCCCGACGACCACGAGCCCTTCGGCCCGGTACTTCTGCTGGAGCTCCACGAGGTGGGGGATCGCCACCCGGCAGGGCGGGCACCAGGTGGCCCAGAAGTCCAAAAGCACCACCTTACCCCTGAGGTCGGAAAGCCGCACATGGTTCCCGTCCACGCTCACCAGGTCGAAATCCGGCGCGGGCTTCGGCTCCTCGGCCTCCTTTTTCCCCCCCGAGCACGCGGCCACCGCCAGGGCGAAAGCGAAAACCATCCCCCACACGACCCCCCGTCCCCTTGAGATCCCCATCGCGAAACGCCTCCACGAAAAGATGAGAAAGGAAAAAGAGCGGCGCAGGGCCAAAGGCTCCTGCGCCGGTTCTTCGGGGCCCCCGGCCCCGTGTGGTCTAGCCTCAGGTGAACCCACCCCGCGGGGCGCAACCCCCTCCCCCCGGGCTCTTCGTGTGGGCGGCCACCGGGGCCCAGTTTCGGTCCATCGGGCCGCCGCAGTTGGGGCACCGGGGGGCGTCCTGGGCCCGGTCGCCCGAGCGGACCAGGATTTCGGTCTTCTCCCCGCACTGGGTGCACTGGTACTCGTACAGCGGCATGGCTCTCCCTCACACCACCTTGTTCAGCATCTCCTCGAGTTTCTGCCGGGGCACGGCGCCCACCACCTCGTCCACCACCTGGCCGCCCTTGAACAGCTTCAGGTTCGGGATGCCCCGCACCCCGTACTTGGCCGGGGTCTGGGGGTTGTCGTCCACGTTCATCTTGGCGACCACCACCTTGCCCTCGTACGCCTCGGCCACCTCGTCGATCACCGGGCTCATCATGCGGCACGGCCCGCACCAGGCGGCCCAGAAATCCACGAGCACCGGCTTGTCGGCCTTGAGAACCTTCTCCTCGAAATCCGCGTCGGTCACGTTGAGAACCTTATCTCCCGCCATCTTGTGTCTCCTTTTGTCGAAAGGGTATTCGTTTGGTCCCTTGATGTACCGCCGACCGGCGGTCAGCAGCCTCCTCAGCCCCCGCCCCGGAGGGACATGACCGCCACGAGGACGATCAACACGATCCAGATCCAGCCTTCCACGCTACTCTCCTCCCTCTTCGCCGCAGCACTTCTCCCGGAGGAACCGGTGGAGATCGATGTGGACCTCCTGGGGCACCTCTTCTTCCTGGCCCGAGTACTTGTAGAGTACCACGGTCTTCTTGAGCGTGTTGAGGAACGCCACGCAGGGGTTGCACCCCTCCATGTGGGCCTCGATTTCCTCGCAGATCGACGGGTCGAGCTCGTGGTCGATGTACGCCGAGAGTTGCTCCAGAATCTCTTTGCAGGTCAGTTTCCGGCTCATGGGTTCACCGCCCGCCCCTCGGCGCTCTCCTCGTCGGAGAAGTAGGGGCTCAGTTTCTCCCGCAGATGGATCCGGGCCCGGTGGAGGCGGGTCTTCACGGCCCCCTCGGTGGTGCCGAGGATCTTCGCGGTGTCGGCCGTGCTCAGTCCCTCCACGTCGCGTAGCACCACCACGGCCCGGTAGATGGGCGGCAGTTCCTGGATGGCCCGGACGAGGAGCTGCCGCACCTCCTGCCGGAGCAAGGCTTCCTTGGGGTCGAGGGCCCAGTCGGTCACGCCCTTCTGGCGGATCTCCTCGTGGCTGGGCATGGGCAGCTCGTCCCACGACACGGTGTCGGGCTGCTTTTTGCGAAGCCGCATGAGCGCGTGGTTCGTGGCGATGCGATAGAGCCAGGTGGAGAACGCCGCGTTCCCCTGGAACGATTTCAGGTTTCGGTACGCGCTCAGATAGGTCTCCTGCATGAGCTCCCGGGCGTCTTCGGGGTTTCCGGTCATCCGCAGGAGCAGGCTGTAGATCCGCCCCTCGGTGCGGTTAACCAGTTCCTCGAAGGCCTGGAAGTCGCCCTCTCGGGCCCGCTCCACGAGCCGTGCCTCGTCCATTGCCGTGTCCTTGAGATGCGGGTGCCCCCTCGGGGGTTACGGAAGACCCCGGAAGCATAAAGGAGGGCCCCCGGGTGCGCAAGCAGCCCGGGTCGGGGGGATTTTCGAGTTGCCCGGGGGTCCAAAAAAAGGGTGGCGAGCCACTACATGTCGTGGTATCATTTCGCCGCCTACTAGATATGGCGTTTTCTCCCCTCCCTAACCCCCTGTTTTCCCTACGGAAGGAGCGACGGCCATGGGCGAGGTGATGGAGCTCGGCCGGACCGGGGCCAAGCCCCGCGACGGCGACGCGACCGACCGGGTGCTGTTCGTCCGCACGTCGGACATGGAGATCGTCAACTGGGACCGGAGCCGCATCGCCGACGCCCTGGTCCGGGAGACGTACCTCGACCGGGACACGGCCGAGCGCGTGGCCGAGGAGGTGGACAAGCTGATCCACCGGTCCCGGATCGAGGTCCTGACCGCGCCCCTGATCCGTGAGCTCGTGGACGCGAAGCTCATTGATATGGGGCTCGAGGGCGCCCGCCGGATGCACACCCGGCTCGGGATGCCGCTTTACGACGTGGAGGAGCTGCTGGTCGCCCCCAACAAGGAGAACGCCAACGTTCCCCACGGCCCCGAGGCCACGAACCTCACCCTGGCCGAGAACATCAAGAAGGAGTACGCGCTGCTGGCGGTGTTCAGCCAGGACGTGGCCGACGCCCACATGCGGGGCGACCTCCATCTGCACGACCTGGGGTTCATCGACCGGCCCTACTGCTCGGGCCAGAGCCTCGAGTACCTGAAGAAGTTCGGCCTGAACCTCCCGAACAGCCTCGCGAACGCGAAACCCGCCAAGCACCCCGAGGTGCTCCTGGCCCACATGGTGAAGTTCTCGGCCGCGCTCCAGTCCAACTTCGCCGGGGCCATCGGGTGGGACGCGGTGAACCTGTTTTTCGCCCCGTATCTCGAAGGGCTGCCCGACCGGGACGTGGAGCAGCTCGCCCAGATGCTGATCTTCGAGTACTCCCAGCAGGCCGTGGCCCGGGGCGGCCAGGCGATCTTCTCCGACATCAACCTCTACTGGGAGGTGCCCAAGCACTTCCAGGACGTGCCGGCCATCGGCCCCGGGGGCGAGTACACCGGGAAGACCTACGGCGACTACGAGAAGGAGGCCCAGCGGTTCGTGTGGAAGCTGTTCGACGTGTACGCCGAGGGCGACGCCTCGGGCCGGCCGTTCTTCTTCCCGAAGCCGCTGGTGCACATCACCGAGAAGTTCTTCCAGACCGAGGGCCACGAGCGGTTCCTGGCGAAGATCTGCGAGGTGGCGGCCGAGAAGGGGAACACCTACTTCGTGTTCGACCGGGGCGACACGGCGAAGATCTCGGAGTGCTGCCGGCTCGCGTTCAAGCTGGAGAAGTCCGATCTCGAGGACGCCAAGCAGCCCTGGCGCATGCGATACTCGGCGCTCCAGAACGTGACCCTGAACCTCCCGCGCATCGCCTACCGGGCCGGCGGTGATGACACCCGGCTGTTCCAGCACCTGACCGAGATGATGGAGCTCGCGGCCCAGGCCCACCTGCAGAAGCGGGCCTTCATCGAGCGGCTCCTGAGCCAGGGGGACCGCGGGCCGCTGTCGCTGCTCACCATGGACCGGGACGGACAGCCCTACCTCCGGATGCACCGGGTGAGCTATCTGCTGGGCATGGTGGGCCTGAACGAGATGGTCAAGATCCACACCGGCCAGGAACTCCACGAGAGCCAAGAGGCGTTCCGGTTCGGGCTCAAGATCATCGCCCACATGAAGCTCCTGGCCGACAAGCTCGCCCGCAAGCACAACATGCACTTCGTGCTGGAGCAGACCCCGGCCGAGTCCACGGCGTACCGGTTCGCCAAGCTCGACCTCAAGTATTTCTCTCCGGCGGCCGGAGCGGCCGTGCGGGGCGACGTGGCCCGGGGCGAGGTGTACTACACGAACTCCACCCAGCTCCACGTGGGAAGCCCCACGAACCCCGTGGACCGGGTGCGTTTGGAGGGCCTGTTCCATCCCCTCATCGAGGCCGGGGCCATCACCCATCTGTGGCTCGGCGAGGAGAAGCCCCACCCCGAGAGCCTTGCGAACTTCGTGGTCAAGGTGTTCCGGAACACCCACAACGACCAGGTGGCCTTCAGCCCCGAGTTCACCACCTGCCTGGCGTGCGCCCGCACCACCCGGGGTCTCCGGGAGTCCTGCCCCCAGTGCGGAAGCGACGATGTGGAGGGGATCACCCGGATCACGGGGTACTTCACCAAGATCAGCTCCTGGAACAAGGGGAAGATCGGGGAGCTCCACGACCGGCAGCGCACCGCGGGATTTTTCTCGGGCCCGGCTCCCGATGCCGGCGCCGCCGAGGCGTAGGGGCGCGCCGAACCGGGGACCGAAGACCGCTGACCGCGTTTCCTGAGGAGGGTTCCATGACGCTGTTTACCAAGGTCGGGTGCGAGAAGTGCGAGTACGTGAAGGAACGGGTGGATCTCGCCGCCCTCGGGGTTGTCGTGGAGGAGCTCGGCCCGGAAAACCCGGACGCCCTGGCCCACCTGGCCTGGCACGGGCTCGTGAACGTGGCGGAGCGAAGCCTCCCGATCCTGGTGCTGGACGACTCGTCCTATCTCACCGGGGCGGTGCGCATCCGGAAATACCTCGAGGAGATGAAGACCCGGGCCGCGTAGGAACGGGCATCGGCCCGGCGTGTGCGGGTTTCGAGGGGCGACGGGTTCGTCGCCCCTCGTTGCGTGAAAGGGAGGACGAGGTGGCGCTGCCCGAGATCAAGGGGTTCCTGGAGACCACCTTCACCGACTGGAAGGGCAAGGTGGCCGCCGTGGTGTTCCTGCCCCGGTGCAACTTCCGGTGTCCCTACTGCCACAACCACCGGATCGTGACGGCCCCCCACGAGGTGCCCTCCTGGCCGTGGGACGAGGTGGAGGCGCGGCTTCGGGGACTTGGGGGCTGGGTGGACGGGGTGTGCGTGACCGGGGGGGAGCCCACCCTCCACCCGGGTCTCCCGGAACTCCTGGAGCGGTTTCGGGCGATGGGGCTGGCCGTGAAGCTCGACACGAACGGGTCCCGGCCCGAGGCGGTCGAGGAGGTGGTGCGGGCGGGCCTGGTGGACCTGGTGGCGGTGGACGTGAAGGCGCCTCTGGAGCCCGTGCCTTACCGCCGGAACACGGGCCCCGGCTCCGACCCGGACCGGGTGGAGGCGACGCTGGAGTTCTTGGGGGCCGCGGACCTTCCGCTGGAGCTTCGCACCACGGTCCACCCTCGGCTTCTGAGCCGGGACGAGGTGTGCCGGCTGGGGGCGGACCTGGGCCGCAGGGTCCGGGGCCGGGCGGCCCCGGTACGCTGGGTGCTCCAGCGGTGCCGCACCGACGAGGTGCTCGACCCGGAACTCCAAAATCACCCGCCGCTCACGCCGGAGGCGTTCCGGAAGTGGGAGGAGGCGGCCCGGCGAGAATTCCGGGTGGCGTCGGAGGGGCTCAGGCCTTGACGCCCTTCGTCCGGCGGGGCACGAAATCCTTGCGGTTCAGGCCGTACTTGGCCATTTTCCGCTCGATGGTGCGGCGCGAGAGCCCGGAGGCCTGGATCAGGTTCTTGATCCGCCCCCCGAACCGCCGCAGGTTGTGTTCCAGGTAGGCCCGTTCGAACTCCTCCAAGACCCGGCCGGCGGCCTCCTCGAAGGGCAGTTCCCAGTCGGCGGGGGCTCCGGAGGCGCGGGAAAACGTCTCCGGCCCCATGGCCTCCTTCAGGTGCGACTCGTGGAGCACCTTTCCCCGGCCCATCACCACGGCGCTCTCGATGATGTTCCTGAGTTCCCGGACGTTCCCCGGGTAGTCGTACTGCTGGAGCACCCGGGCGGCGCGGGCGTCGATGTCCTCGAAGGATTTCCCGTACGCCTGGGAGAACCGCCGCAGAAACGCGTGGGCCAGAAGGAGGATGTCCTCGCGCCGCTCCCGCAGGGGCGGAAGCTCGATGTGCACGACCCGAAGCCGGTAGTAGAGGTCGTTCCGGAACGAGCCCTCCTGCACGGCGTCCAGGAGCCGGCGGTTCGTGGCCGCCACGATCCGCACGTCCACGCGCCGCGGTTTCGTCTCGCCCACCCGGGTGACCGCCCCGTCCTGGAGCACCCTCAGGAGCTTGACCTGGAGCCGCGGGTCCATCTCCCCGATCTCGTCCAGGAACAGGGTGCCCCCGTGGGCGGCCTCGAAATAGCCCTGCCGGTCCACGTGGGCCCCGGTGAAGGCGCCCCGCACGTGGCCGAAGAGCTCCGACTCCAGCAGTTCCCCGGGGATCGCCCCGCAGTTCACTGGCACGAACGGGCCGGCCGCCCGCCGGGACTCGGCGTGGATGGCCTTCGCCACGAGCTCCTTTCCGGTGCCGGACTCGCCCTCGAGAAGAACCGTGGCGTCGGTGCGGGCGGCGCGGCGCACCCGCTCGAATACCCGGAGCATGGCCGGGCTCCGGCCCAGGAGTTCGCCCTGGAGGAGGGCCGCCGCCTTTTCCCGCCGCAGGGCCCTCACCTCGTCTCGGAGGCCCTTCATCTCCAGGGCCCGGCGCACCACGTGGAGGATCTCCTCGGGCAGCAGGGGCTTTCGCAGGTAGTCGAAGGCCCCCTCCTTCATGACCTCGACGGCCGAGTCCACCGAGGCGTGGGCCGTGATCACGAGGACCTCGGTCTCCGGGTTCGTGGCCTTGACCTCGCGGACCACGTGCTCCCCGCCCCGGCCCCCGAGCACGAGATCGGTGATCACGAGGTCAAAGGCGTTCCCGGCCAGTAGCCCCAGGGCCTCCTCCGCGGAACCGGCCGTCTCCACCTCGTACCCCTCCCGTTCGAGGACCCGCCGGAGCAGGTCCACCATGCCGGGCTCGTCGTCCACGACGAGGAGCCGGACGGGGCGGTCGGAACGGGCTTGGGGGTGGGGTTGGGCCATGGGCGGTTCACCGGAGCCGCCCCGGGGCCCAGGGCCCCGGGGCGCGTGAGGGAGATCAGAACACCCAGACGATGTTGAGCCAGGTGCTCGTGCCCTCGGGCATGTTCTTTCCGTCGAACTCCCAGAGGTGCTTGGCCACCAGGCTGAACCGGCCCTGGTTGGGCCACCATTTGAGCCCGGGGCCGATGCCGGCCAGTCGGCTGCGGTTGTGGTCCTCCTTGCCGTCGATCTCGTCGTCGGTCGTCTGCCAGTAATAGAACCCGTTCACGCCGAACCGCCACCCGGGTTTCGGTGCCCAGCCGATCGCCCAGTCGAAGTGGAACTCCTGGCCCGGGTCGAGGTCGACTTCTTTCATGCCCCCCGCGCCATCCGGCACGAGAAATTCATCGTTGGTGGTGTTGAAGTCGTACATCAATTTCACGGAGAAGTCGAAACCGTTCCACAGGTACGACATCGCCAGGACCGGCTCAAACGTCCAGTGGTTCTTCGAGAGAAGTTGGGTAGACACGTCTTCGTTGTCGTAGTTGCCGGTGGGCGCCCAAATATCCAGGGCGAACACCGTATGGAAGTTGGGGCCGAAGTGCCATCCCAGGATGAAAGGGCTGAAAATGATGTCGCCGAGACCCCCGTCTGCGTCGTTGACCACTTTGAGCGGCCCACCCGGGGTCTGCGCGGTGACCTCCACGTCGGCCGCGTAGAAGGGGATGAAGATGTGGGCGCCCCAGGATGCCCCGAGCACCTTGTACGGACTCACCCAGATCACGCGGGGGATCACCCCGAACACGTTGGCGTCGAACTCCACGGGCGTCTTCTTGCCCTCGTTGTCCATGAGGCGGTTCTTGTCGATGTACACCAGATAGTTCTTCAAATAGAGCCCCGGGGGCGGCAGGGCGCCCACGACGAAGTCCTCCGCTCCGTTCGGGTAGTGCTGCCCGCCCCCCGCAAAAACGGGGGTGGCCGAAACCACCGCGGCCAGGGCCAGAGCGCCGAGCACTCTCATCGCCGTTCTGCGTCTCCTCATGTTCCTTCCTCCTTTCCTCGTTGGGGAGCCGAGTCTCCCCGGGGTGGGATCAGTCGTACACCGGATCGTGCCACCAGGGCTCGAACCGGTAGGGGATCGGCGTGCCGTCGAGCCGCACCCGCGCGCCCCGGTTGTCCACGGGCACGGTCACGGCGCAGGCCGCGCGGGGCGAACCCTCCCAGTCCCGCCACCGGGCCCACACCGAGGGGTTTCGGCTCAGGCCGAACACCGCCGGTCCGATGGAACTCATACCGACGATCTCGGCGCCGGTGCGGCGAAGTTCTTCCATCACCTCCAAGATCTCCCGCCCCCGGTCGCCGTGGAGTTCGATCTCGGCCCGCTTCGAGCCCTCTTGGGAAAGCTCCCACAGGAGATCCCCCACGACCCGGAGGTCGCCGGCGAGGGCGGCCGGAAGGAGATCCATGAACACCCGGCACACCTTCCGGGCTGCCGTTTTCGCATCAAAAGCCTGGGCGGCGCCGAGAAGCGACCGGTACTCCCCGGCCCCGGACGAAACCTCGGGCGCCATCTTGGGCAGGAGCAGAAGGGCCCTGAGGTCCTCGGGCATGGCGACCCGGGCCGCGAGTTCGCAGCGGTCCGTAGCGATCACCATGCCGCCGTGCAAACCCGCCATCGCCCCCACATTGGTTTCGAACCCCGGCACCAGCCTCGGCGGCGCCGCGGAAAGCTCCTCGCAGTAATTGTAGGCGACGAGCTTCCGGAGGTTTCTGAGGTCCAAGGGGCGGCCCAGGGCCTCGTTGAGCGCCACCGCGGCGGCCGTAAGGGTCGAAACCGAGGACCCCAGTCCCATATGGCGGCGGTTGTGGTCGCGGGTCTCGATCTCGATACCGCCCTCGTACCCGGTGAGTCGCCGAAATAGCTCCGCCACGTGTTGCCCCAAGAGGGGTCGGTTTCCGTACGAGCGGATCTCCGCTTTTTCGCTTAGGCTCACCGTGGCACGTGAGAACAGCCCCACGGCGAACCCGACTCCTCCGCCTCCCGGCCGGCCGATGTCGAAACGGGTCATGTCCAGCACCGCCGCGTGGATCCGTCCGGGAATCTCGACCTCACACCGGGTGCCGGCAGGGGGCGGTTCGACGCTGCGAACTCGGCCGCCCCAGGCTTCCGGCAGCACGAACCGCCCCGGGTCCCCCGGGGCGAAGGCAGTGTCCTCCAGGCGCCGGGTCGTCACCTAGCCCCCCCGCCGCCAAAACCGCCCCGGGCTTCGTTGCGGCATACGAGGTTTGGTTTCGTCATATTCAAGCTCTGTGCCTGCCCGGCAAAATCACCGACGTGCTTCGCGTCGGAAGCGTTCTGTTGAACGGTTTTTGCAGACGCTTGCTGGCCAACCATCCGTGTGCAAAGATCCCGTCGAACGGTAGGCGGGAAGATGGTGCCCATTAGAGCACGCAACATAAAATCAAACAAGGGTACGCGATGGACGTTTCCGCGATAAAATACGCCATCTCTGACGCATTGTGGGAGGGCCTCCCGGTGGCGGCGTTCCTGACCGACGAAACCGGCCGGATCGTCGGGTGGAACCCGGCGGCGGAGGTCCTCACGGGCCGCCTCGCGTCCGAGGTGGAAGGCCAGCCCTGGGCGGAAGCGCTCGGGGTCTCGGGGGGCGGGGTCACGGAACCCGGGAGCGCGCGGGGTGAGGCCTGGGCCGAGACGCTTTGCACCGCCCACCGGGCCGACGGCCGCTCGATCCGCTTGCGGTTGCGTTCGAGGGCCGTGCGGGATACCGCCGGCCGGCCCCTGGGCCGGTTGTGGCTTGCGACCGACGTGTCGCTGCGCGACGCCGTGGACCGAAAACTCGTGCAGTACGAACGGCTCGCCACGTTGGGGGAGCTCGCGGCGTCGGTGGTGCACGAGGTGGGAAATCCGGTCTCGGTGATCCTCGGGTTCGCGGCCCTCCTGCGAGACGATGCCGGCGCCGACCCCGACGGCGCGATCCGTGATCGGATCTACGAGGAGGCCCAGCGCTGTCGCACCCTGATCGACCAACTCCTGGGGTATGCCCGGTCGGCCACCGGCCGTTCGGACCCAGGTCCGGTGCAGGTACCCGACGTGGTGGGCGAAACCCTGGCCTTGGTGCGGTACCGGTTCCAGCGGGCTGGCGTGGGGGTGGAGACCCGGTGGGGGGAGGGGGGGCTCTCCGTTTGGGCCGACGCCTCCGAGCTCAAACAGGTGGTTCTCAACCTGCTCCTGAATGCGGCAGACGTGTCGCCCCCGGGCGGGGTGGTGGAGGTGGAGTGCACCGGATTCGAGCGCGAAGAGCAACGGGGCGGCGACTCCCTCCTGGACCCGGTGCTCCGGGTGGAACGGGTGCCCTGGGTGCGTCTGCGGGTGGGCGACCGGGGGCCCGGGTTCGGGGGCCAGGACCCGGAGCGGTTCTTCGACCCGTTCGTGACCACCAAGGAGGGGGGCGGGGGGCTGGGGCTTACCGTGTGCCGCCGGCTCGTGGGGTCGTGGGGCGGCGAGATCCGCCTCGAGGAGCGGGAGGGCGGCGGAGCATGGGCCGTGGTGGAACTGCCGGGCCATCGGGGCTGAGAACTCAGGAGGCGCCGTACAGGAGTTCCCGCAGCCTGCGCATGACCCGGGGTACGGCCTCAGGGTGCCGGATGGGGCAGGGCCGGGTCCACTCTTCCCACGGACCCAGGAGGTCCGCGTAGGGGTCTGCACAGGCCCGGGCCAGATGCACCCGGGCGCCCGGCGCCGCCCGGGAGGCGGTTTCCTCGAGGGCGGCCACCAGGCGGTCGCGTTCCGTGGCCGTGTCCGCATGAAGCACCAGGGCCGAGGTGCCGAAGCGCTCGCGCCGCCCCCCGAGCTTGCCGAACAGGTAGAGGTCGGGGTGCTCCTCGGCCAGCCTGTCAAGAAGCGCCATACAGGTCTCCTCGTCCGGGGCAACGGCCACCACCTTCCAGCAGTCCCAGGCGAAGGGGAGGTCCACCGCACCCACACCCTGCTTGAGTTGGTCCAGCAGGGTCGTGAGGCAGGGCAGGCACCGGTCGTAGATGCGGCGTTTGGTCCGGTCCATGCGGGGGTGGGTCTCGAAGCTCCACCACCCCTCCCGGGACCGACGGTGCCCGAAATGGACCTCCACCGGTCCCCCCTCACTCCTCCAGCGTCTCGGCCAGCACCTCGAAGTGGGCCCTCAAGGTCCAGAGGGTGCCCTGCATGCGCCGGGCGTTCCGCTCCACCGCGGGCAGGTCCTTCCCCTTCTCGATGAGTTCCTCCAGGTCCCGGCCGAGCCGTTCCACCGCCTCGGCGATCTCCCGGATCCTCGCGTCGGAAATCATCGTTGGCTCCCTCCCGTCTTTCGCAGGTCGTGGAACCGGCGGGCCTTCACCTGGTAGCGGGGCAGGCTGCCGTAGGGCTGGGGCTGAATCTCGAAGTTGAGCTGGGTCTTCCAGCGAAGCCGGCTGGCCAGTTCCTTGAGCAGATGTTCCCGGTCGGGCCCGGTCAGCCCGTCGGGCAGTTCCACCTTGAGGGTGATGTGGTCGAGGTCGCCGCGCTTCTCCACGTAGATCTCGAACTCGCCGTCGAGTTCCTCGAACGACCGCACCACCTCCTCCACCGTGACCGGCGAGAACAGGACGCCTTTCACCTTGGTGATGTGGTCCACCCGGCCCTGCACGCCCCCTTCGAGGATGCGCCAGGTCCGGCCGCAGCCGCAGGGATCCTTGGCCCACATCGACACGTCCTTGGTGTCGAACCGCACGCAGGGCTGGGCCCGGCGGTCGAACGCGGTGATCACGATCCGGCCCGGTACCCCCGGTTCGGTGACCGGCCGGTCAGAGTCGAGTTCCAGGAGCTCCACCAGGAACATGGACTCGATGATGTGCTGGCCGAAGGGCTGGTGGCGGCACTCGAACCCCCAGGCCCCCACCTCGGTGGCGCCCGCGTGGTCGTAGACCGGGCAGCCCCAGGCGTCCTGCATGCGCTTTTTCGTGCTCGGCACGAGCGCCCCGGGTTCCCCGGCGCAGGTGATGCGCCGGATGCCCCACTCCCTCGGGTCGGCCCCCAGTTCCTTCTGGGCGGTTTCGGCCATCCCGAGCACGTAGGTGGGGGTGGCCATGAAGGCGTTGACCTGGAGTTCGCGCATTTTGAGAAGCCGCTCCCGGGTGCCGAGGACGCCCCCGGGCACCACCTCGCACCCCATGCGCTCGGCGCCGTAGTGGGCGGTCCAGAACGCGATGAACACGTGGTAGCCGAAGGGGAAAAAGATCCGGTCCGTGGGGCGGTACCCCTGGGCCCAGAGGATGGTGGCCCAGAGTTCCGAGAACCACTCCCAGTCGGCCCAGGTGTCGGGCTGGTACACCGGGGTGCCCGTGGTGCCCGATGTCTGGTGGAACTCGGTGACCTCCTCGAGCGGTACGCACAGGGTGTCGCCGTAGGGGAACGGGTCCTTGCCCTGGCACCGGTAGTCGTCCTTGGTCACCAGGGGCACGCGGGCCACGTCGTCCCAGGTGCGCACGTCCTCCGGCCGAAGCCCGGCGGCCTCGTACTTGCGGCGGTACATCGGGCTCCGCTCATACACCCACGAGAGCACCCGCCGGAATTTGGCGAGTTGCAGCGCCCGCAGGCGCTCGGGGTCCAGGGTTTCGGTGGCCGGGTTCCAGTACTCGGATTCGGGGTACGGCATGGTTCCTCTCCGGGGCTAGGAAGCTGGAAGGCTGGAAAGCTGGAAAGCTAGGAGGCGCGGAAGCCAGAAGCTACCAACACCAACGCAAGTATTGTCAGGTCCCCGTGGTCGCTACGGAAGCCAGCGGGTGGGGGGCTGGTGGAGAGCCGGGTGCGGCCCCTCACGTCGCCGCGCCCCACCAGGCTTGGCGTGCTTTGGAACTTCCGGAACTTCCGCTGCCGGCGTCCCGACCTGCCGCGCCGGCAACGGCATGCGAAGGCGCGGCGGAAAGGGTGCCGCACTCGCGCCCGGCCGGAACCAGTCCCCCACCCGCCGCCCGCAACAGTTCTCAAGGTTAGTAGTAAAGCGCTCCCTTGTCCGCCGCGGTTCCACGCGGTCTTGGTCCTCGGCCGGGGGGCAGTCCTCGGGGCCCGGCGCGAGCGGGGTCACTCCGCGCCCGAGCCTCCCCCCGCCAACACCTTAACGTCGCTGCCCTTCCAGCGGCGAAACAGGTTGTGTTCGATCCGGAGCGCATCGAGCACCTTGCCCACGGTCTGGTCCACGATCTCGTCGACCGTTTTGGGCCGGTGATAAAACGCCACCATCGGCGGCAGGATGACGGCCCCGATGTCCGCGCAGCGGCGCAGGATGTCGAGATGCCCCTTGTGGAGCGGGGTCTCCCGGAACAGGAGGACCAGGGGCCGGCGCTCCTTCAGGGTGACGTCGGCCGCGCGCACCAGAAGGTTGTCGTTGTACGAGTTGGAGATGGCCGAGGCGGTCTTCACGGAACAGGGGGCCACCACCATCCCCTCGGTGAGAAACGAACCGCTGGCGATGGCGGCGCCCACGTCCTCGGGGTCGTAGACCCTGTCGGCCAGGGCCTCCACCTCTTCCGGGGTCCAGTCGCTTTCCAGCCGGATGTTGCGGCGCGCGGCCTTGGAGAGCACAAGATGGGTCTCCACGTCGGTGTTCCGGAGCACCTCCAGGAGCCGGATGCCGTACTGGGGGCCGGTGGCCCCGGAGATTCCCACCACGAGTCGGCGCGTTTTCATCAGCGTCTCCTTTGGCCCAGTTCCCGGGCTTTTTTCACGGCATCTTCGGGGATCCGCACCCGTCGGCCGGCCACGCGGCCGTATCCCGTGGCGTCGATGGCGGCCTTGGCCGTGCGCGCGGCCTCGTGGGCCGAAGGATCGATGGGCTGCCCCCGGAGTCCCGAGACCACGGACCAGTCTCGATCGGGTTGGGTGCGGCTTGCGATGGACCAGGCCAGGTCCCAGGGGTCCGTCGGGTCCACGTCCTCGGCCACCGCCACGGCGAGCTTCACGTGGGTCTGCTCCAGCACGGCCCGGAGTCCCCTTTCGATCGTGTCCGCCGGCGCGGGCGGCACCCGGAGCACCACCGTGGAGCCGTAAGTGGTGGGCAGAGCCCGGACCCCGGACACCGGCAGGCCGGCCCCGGCGGCGGCCGCTCGGGCCGCGGCCTCCCACACCATGGCAAGAAGCCGATCGGACTCCCACGCCGTGGGAAGGAGGGCGTGGTACAGGGGGGAGGCCCGGCACCACACCCGCTCGGCCACGAAGGTGGGGGTGGCTTCCAAGGCCACGTGCACCCCGCTGATCTCGCCGAACGGGCCGTCCGGCCTCTCGTCAGAAGGGTCGATCACCCCTTCGAGCAGAAGTTCGGCCTCGGCCGGCACCGGGATGCCGGTTAGGGGGGCTGGAACCAGGTCCACCGGTTCCCCCCGAAGCGCCCCGGCCCCGGCCATTTTGTCGAGCCCGGGCTTCCCCTTGAAGGCGGCTGCGAGGAACGTCAAGGGCTCGTGGCCCACCGTGACCGCGGCCGGCAGCGGAGTTTCGGCTGCCTTGGCCCGGGCGTACACCTCAGAAAGGGGCGGGTTCAGTAGAGCCACCCCGAACCGATCGGGGCCCCTTCGCTCCATCCGGTGCACCCCCCGGGCCGCGGAACCGGTGGCCGGGTCGAACACCGACACCACGGCCGTGGTCAGAAACGGCGCCGAGTCCCCTTCGTAATGGGTCAGCACTGGGAGAAAATCGCCCAGGTCGGCCACCGGGATCTCCCGGGCGAGAACCGGGGCATCGCCCACCCTCCGGGGCTCCACCGGTTCGGCCTGGGCCCGCGCCAGGAACTCGTCGGCCGCCCGCTCCAGGGGAACCCCCAGGGCGCGGGCCAGCACCCCGTCGTGGCAGAGCACGTTGCCCACCACGGGGAGCGCGCCGGGTACCGGGCGGCCGAGGTACACGGCCTTTCCGTCGCGGGAAGCCAGGTGGAGGAGGGCCGCGGCCTCGAACCGCACCGAAACCGGTTCGTCCACCCGGAGGAGTCGGCCGGTCCGTTCCAGAAACTCCACGGCTTCGGCGAGGTTTCGAAAGCCCACAGCCCTCCTCCCCCGACCTACCGCCACTGCTCGGGGATGGGGTTGATCTCCTCCACGACCCGGATAGACCAGGGTTCACCCACCCACTGGCCGCGCCCGAGCCGCGGCCAGAGCCGCTCGGGGTACTTGGTCGGGTTTTTGGACACCTTGGCCCGGACCACCTGGCACCGGTACTTGGCCCGGCCCGGCGTGAGGTCGCGGATCACGAGGCGGATCTCCTCGTCCTGGGGCACTTGGTCGAGATCCTCGAAGAACGCGTCGTATTCAGCCATCGGTCACCTCCGTTACTCCGAAAACCCGTAGTTCTTCCAGTTGGCCAGTACCTTCTCGCGGACCTCCTTGGGATAGACCGTGTCGAAGGCGACCAGGATGGGCACGTCGGAGGGCGGCCAGTCCCTGGGGAACAGGCAGTCGAACAGGACCTTCGCCCCCTTGCTCATGCGGCGCTCCGCCGGGGTGGCGAAGGGATTGAGCGGGGTGCCCACGTCGTTTTCGTAGACGTGGATGCCGTTCACCGGGTGGCACCGGGTGCACAGGGCGTGGATCACCTGGTTTTTGTTGTAGATGTCCGTCTTTTCGTCCACCACCACCACCATGTGGAACCAGGGCCCGAGCTTGCTGCCGAACACGAGGTTTGCGATCTGGCGGGCGATCCCGGTGTACGCGTGCCGGGTGCCGATCACCACCAAATGGTGGGTGGACTCGGGCCACATGTAGACCCCCGTGATCGGGATGCCCTGGCTCCGGAGGAGCTTTTCCATCTCGAGGCTCAGGGAGAACGAACGCAGGAGTTGGCCCTCGTCGGTGGGCACGCCCATGTTGGACACCGTGAGGATCGGGTTGTCCCGAAACGTGATCGCCCGGACCCGGTACACCGTGCGGGGTTCCCGGGGGGAGGTGCGGTATCCCGTGTACTCGCCGAACGGCGCCTCCTCCAGTTCGACCCCCGGCAGGATCTCCCCTTCGATGACGATCTCCGCGTGGGCCGGCACCAGCAGGTCGGACGTTTCGCATTTCACCAACTCCACCGGTTCTCCCATGAGCATGCCGGCGAACTCGTCCTCCGGGATCGGAGAGGGTGCGCACGCGGCCACGCCCGAAAGCGGGTCCATCCCGATCACCGTGGCGAACGGCAGGGGCTGGTTTCTCGGCACGGATTTGTTGTGGAACATCTTCCCCATGTCGGAGAACGGGAGCACGGGCCCGACCATGGTTTTCTCATCGAAGACCATCTGCCGGTACATGCCCCAGTTCACCTCTCGGGTGTCCGGGTCGGCCGCCACGATCATGTGCCAGGTGGCCAGGTACCGGCCGCCGTCGCCGTCGTGCACCATGGGGGCCGGCAGGTTGAACAGATTTGCGTCTTTGCCCGTCCAGACGTTCTGCTTGCAGGGGGCCTGGGACCGTTCGACCACCTTGGGCTTGACCGGGGTGCCCTTCTCGGTGCGCTCCACGTAGGCTTTTCCGATCTCGGGGATCGGGGTGTCGGGGGGAAGGCCCAGGCACACGGCCAGCTTCCGGTAGGTGGCCAGGGGGGCGCCCAGGGCCTCGAACCCGGGATAGTCCTTGATCTTTTTGAAATGGGGCGAGGGGCCTTGCAGTTCGCACACCCGCCGGACGATGGCGCCCATCTCCAGATCCCAGTCCACCTCGGGTTCCACCGTCACGAGGTCGCCGGTGGACCGCAGGGCCTCGATGAACTCCCGGTTGTCCTTGTAGTAGGTATATGCCATGATCTTGATCTCCCTTCGGAAACGGGCTATCCCCAGCCCATGTTGGAAACCTTGTCCACCAAGGGCTTCCATTTGCCCTGGGCCCGCAGGATGAACTCGGCGAGCTCCCGGAGCATGCCCTCGCCCCCGGCCCGGCGGGTGGCGTAGTGGGCGGCGTCCTGGACCTCGGGCACCCCGTTGGCGGGGCACACCGCGAACCCCACCCGCCGCATGGCCCCCAGGTCGATGATCTCGTCGCCCACGTAGCAGACCTCCTCGGGCCCGATGCCCAGTTCGGCCATGATCTCCTGCATCTTGGCCCACTTCTCCTTGGCCGCGTACACCCGCTTGATGCCCACCTCTTCGGCCCGCTTGAACACGATTTTCGACTTGCGGGTGAGGAGCGCCACCTCGATGCCGGACATCATCAGCGCGTTGGCCCCGAACCCGTCGTCGTGGTGAAACACCTGGAATTTCACCCCGTCCTCGTTGAAGAGGACCATGCCGTTGGTGAGCACGCCGTGCACGTCGAGCACCACGAGCTTGACCCGTTTGGCCCTCTCGATCGCATCCATCATGTCGTACGCCATGGGTTCGCACCTCCTGACTGCGGTCTTCGGTCCTCGGTCTTCCGTCCGGGGCCTGCGGCCCCACGGTCTGGATCGGCGCTCGGTCCCCCCCGGGGTCGTGGGACGTCTTCCCCCTCTCCGGTTGCGCCGGGTCTGTGGGTCAGTCGTCCAGGCCCAGTTCCTTCCAGCGCGCCTTGATGCGCTCGACCACCTCGGGCACCAGGGACACCTCCACCGGTTTCTGCTCCCACTCGAAGGGCACCGTGGCGTCCAGGAGGATCCGGGAGGTGATCAGCTTGTTGGAGGTGGGGTCGAGGGCCGGGTCCAGGGGCGTGGACCGGCCGCGCTGGATGATCTGGGCGTCCCGGGCTGGATCGAACCGTACGGCCAGGGCCCACCACACCCGCGGCAGGTCGTCGGCCTGGATGTCATCGTCCACCACGATCACCCCCTTGGTGCCGTAGGTGCAGGTGTTGCTCGCCACCACGGCGGCGGCCACCTGGTTCGCGTGCCCTGGGTACATCTGCTTCACGCTCACGATGGCCCAGAACCGTCCGCACCCCTCCGGGGGCAGGTACACCGACTGGATGCCGGGGATCCGCATGTTCTCGAGTTCGGTCCACAGGGTGGCGCCCCGCACGAACGCGAGCATCCAGTGGTTGTCGGTGACCGGCCGGCCCACCGAGGTGGCCCAGAGGATGGGGTTGTTCCGGTGGTACACCCGCTCGACCACCATCGAGGGTTTCGGGATGGGGTGGAACAGTTCGTCGGTGTAGTACCCGGTGTACTCGCCGAAGGGGCCCTCCGGCCGGAGGTCGTCGGGGTCGATCCAGCCCTCGAGCACGATCTCGGCGTCGGCGGGGATCGGGAGGCCGGTCACCTTCCCCCGCGTCACCTGGACCGGTTCGCCCCGGAGCGATCCCACCACGTCGTACTCGCTCGCCTTTGCCACCATGGCGCTTCCGGCGAGCATCAGCAGCGGGTCGCACCCGATCACGACGCAGGCCGGCATCTTCTCGCCGCGCTTCTTGTACTTCTTCAGGATCCGGTCGCCCCGCTTGCCCTTGAGGATCTGCACCCCGATCCGGTTCTTTTCCTGGGCTTGCATCCGGTAGGTGCCCAGGTTGATCTCCTGGGTTTCCGGGTCCTGGGTCACCAGGAACACAGCGGTGCCGATGTACCTCCCGCCGTCCTTCTCGAAGAACTTGGGGGAGGGGAACCGAAAGATGTCCACCTGGTCGCCCGTGAGTTCGTTTTCAAACACAGGCCCGGAATCCACGTTTTCGGCCGGGATCACCTTGTCCACGGCGAGTTTCATCCACTCGCGGGTGAGGTCCACGAGCGACATGTGGGTGGGCCGGCCGAGGGCCAGGGCCAGTCGCTTCGGGGAGGCGAAGGCGCCGGTGAAGACCGGGCTTTGGTAGCCTTTCACGTTCTCGAACAGGAGGGCTGGCCCCTCCTTTTCCTCGACCAGTTTCGCGATGTGGCTGAGTTCCAGGTTCCAGTCCACCTCGGCCTTGATCCGCTTGAGTTGGCCCTCCCGCTCGCACAGGGAGATGAAGTCCCGCAGGTCCATGGCGCCCTCCTTCCCAAATAAGGTTTTGATGTGCTGCCAGGCTACGCCCCGGGGGCTCCGGGGTCCAATCATATGTTTTGCAACGATGGATAAGGTCAGGTTATGCTTTGGGTCGTTGGTCGTCACCTGTGACCCGTCACCGGAATCGCCATGCTCAACTTCAACCAGTTGCGAGCGTTTTTCGAGGCAGCCCGCACCGGAAGCTTTACCCGGGCGGCCGACGTGCTGTGCGTCACCCAGCCGGCCGTGACCGGGCAGGTGCGGGCCCTGGAGGAGTCACTGGGGCTCAAGCTGTTCCGGCGCAGGGGCCGGCGGATGGTGCTCACGGAGGCCGGGGCGCTCCTGTTCCGGGAGGCCGAGAAGGTGTTCGCCCTGGAGCGGGAGATCGAGGATCTGGTGGCCGAGATCCGGGACCTGCGGCGGGGGCTCCTCAAGGTGGGAACCACCAAGACCTACGCGCGCTACCTCATGCCCGACATCTTGGCCCGGTTCCACGGGGTGCACCCGGGGATCCGGATCGTGCTGGACGAGGGCGCCTCGGCCGAGGTGCTGCGCTCGGTGGTGGAGGGGCGAAACGAACTGGCCGTGGTGGGCCTGTCGCGACCCGTGGAGGGGCTCATCTGCACCCCGTTTCGGAGGGAGGAGGTGGTGCTGTTCTGCGCGCCCGGCCACCCTCTGGCCGGGCGCGCCGGCATTGGGGTGGCCGAACTCGGGGGGGAGTTGCTGGTCCTCAAGGAGGAGGGGTCCACGACCCGGGAGCTCGTGCGGCGCCTCTTCCGGCGCCACGGGGTTTCGCCCAATGTGCTCGTGGAGACGAGCAATCTGGAGTTCATCAAGGACATGGTGGCCCGGGGGGAAGGGGTGTCGTTTCTGGTGCGTTCGGCGATCGGGGAGGAGCTTCGAACCGGCAGGTTCGTGGAGGTGCCGCTCGCGGACGGGCCGATCCGGCTCGAGGTCTACACGGTCCACCCCGATCCGGCGGTCCTCTCCCCCGCCGCCAGGGCGTTTCTGGACGTGTTGGAGGATTCCCGCGAGTACCCCTGATACCGAGTTGCGTTCAAATCAACCGTTTCCTGATTCAGCCCGGCAAGGGGCCTGGTGGAGCGCCGGGCGTGGCTCCTACAGTCGCTGCATCCGGCACTCAGCCGATGTCTCCCTCGCCGTGAGCCCACCAATGGCTC